>JAOZSP010000004.1:0-19079 GCA_029939615.1 Candidatus Izemoplasma sp.
ATGAGTTACCACCACTTACAATATCCAAAGCGATATCAAATTTTACCTCTAATTGTTCCTTCAAATAAACTAGTTTAACAAGTGTTTCAGGAGTAGGGATTATACCACCAAAACAAGTGAGATTTGTACCAATTCCTCTTATATTAATGTTGTCCATTTTAACCATTTTATTAATCATTGCGAATAACTCATCTTCATAAAATATTCCTTCTCTTAAGTCACCTAGGTCAACCATTACTATTACTTCGTGAATCATATCTAATTCCTTAGCTTTTTCATTAAGTAATGCAACTGTAGAGAGCTCAGAATTTAGTGAAATATCAGCAAATCTTACTACTTGATCAATTTCACTATGCATTGGTAATCTCAGAAGCACTTTAGGAATTGACGATTTAATCTTGGCTAAATTTTGGATTCTTGAATCAGCAATAAAATCGACGTTCTCTTCGTTTATTACATCAATAAGAGATTGGTCAGCGCAAAAAACTTTAGATACAGCCATAACTGAGATACCTCTTTTATGGCTAATATCTAGCATGCGTTTTAGGTTGTTTCTGTACTTTTCTTTGTCAATAATGACCCTTGGAAACATAAAATCACCCAATTCTTAATGATTTCTTCAATAATTCGACAGCAACGTCTGGATATTTCAGTGAAAGCACTCCAACCGATGCCATGATGTAATCATGATCTCTTAAAATTCTAACATTTTTGCCGGGAAGCAATTTTGTTGGATTTTTTTTAATGTACTCTTTTACAATATTTTCAGTTTGTACTAAATTTACCAAAGCACCACCAGTTAGTACAATTAGTTCAGTTTGTGTTAAGTCTTTTCCTTCAGGTATAATTTTTTGTCCAGAACTTGTAAAAACTTTTTTCAAATCTCCGACATGTCTATCAAGTGCCAAGTGTGTACATTTTTTTGTCAATTCGTAAACTAATGATTTTTGACTATCAGTTATTGGTATGTACGAATA
The DNA here is from genome assembly GCA_029939615.1 of Candidatus Izemoplasma sp. Lineage (GTDB taxonomy): Bacteria > Bacillota_I > Bacilli_A > Izemoplasmatales > Izemoplasmataceae > Xianfuyuplasma. Next base: position 978 of record JAOZSP010000004.1, read on the forward strand.
GTTATCAATTAGTTCATCAAACTCAACATTTGTACAACCTATTGTTGAAATCAACTCACTTTTCTCAAACATTTTAAGTACATTGTTATAGTTGATGAATACGCCTAAATCTCCTTCTACTGTGCGCTTAGACAAGGGCTCACCCTCTTGAAATTCCTTAAAATCATCGCTCGGGATTGCGACTGAGTGGACATCAGTTGTAGCTCCGCCAACATCAATTGTCACAATATTTCCCAATTTTTCATGTAAAATCATCGTAGATTCCATAACACTGCCAGGAGTAGGCATTATTTTTTGATTTACAATTTCAAAAATATGATCCATTCCCTGTGCATGCACTATATTTTCTTCAAAAGTTTCATAAATAACTTTTCTTAGTGGCAAAATATTAAGATAATCAACTCGTGGATATACATTTTCAACGATTTTGAGAAGTTTTAATTTCTTTTGTTTCTTAAAAATCTCGACTACCTCATATTGATTTTCTATATTTCCTGCATAAATAATAGGAATATCTAGATTTAATTCAAGTATTTTTTTAATATTATATAGTGCAGTATCTCTTTCTCCATAATCAGTTCCACCAGCAATTAGGGCTATATTAGGCCGTAATTCAGCTATTCTATTTAAATCTCTATCCATAACTTTTCCAGCAGTAATCAAATGAATATTTGCTCCGGCGTTAAGAGCTGCTTCTTTCGATGCTCTTACTGTCATTTCATAAACAAGTCCATGAACAGTCATTCGTAATCCTCCTGCTGCACTACTTGTTGCAAACATTTCTTTATAGATGATTTTTTCAGTATTTAATTCTATTGATAAATCTTCTATTGCTAGTTTAAGCCCTACATTAACATCTGTTGAAACAGTGGTGTTAGAAACACCACGGCCTAAAAATTTCGGTACTTGATTATGGATTTGAAAGGCATTTACTAAAGTAGTGGTAGAACCTATTTCCGCTACTAAAACATCTATTTCTAGCGCTTTACTCATTCATCTCTCGGTGTTTATCTAGAATAAAACTCGCTATTTGAATACCTTTCGTTCCTCTACCAAACCCTTGATCCATATTATTAATTCTTGCAATTTCCGGAGTTACTTGAGTTCCTCCAGCAATAAGAATTAATTTATCTCTAACGCCTTTTTCAACGGCATAATTATGTAATTTATTCATGTTTTTATAATGAGTATCATCATGAGAAATTATTGTAGACATCATAATTACTTGTGATTTTGTCTCGATAGCAGCGTCAACAAATTTTTCTATAGGAACTGAAGTTCCAAGATATTCATACTTGATTCCGTACTTTTCAACGCCACCATGTTTGATATCTAGTACCTCTCTTATACCTACACTATGTTCGTCATTTCCCGCTGTTCCGGCTACTACTTTTATTGGGAAATCTTTCACATATTTTAGGATTTCATCTTCAGAATGAACCTTAATTTCCTCTGGTAACACTAGTTGGTCAATATCTATATCAAAATTAACGTTTCCTTTAATCTGAATTCTTGTTCCTTCAGTTGGATGCAGTATTTCCTTGTGAATTACCTCTACATTGCTCAAATTCATTTTCTTACCAGTTAGTATAGCTGCTGCCTCCGCAGCTCTAACACCAATTGGGAAAAATAAATCAACAGTTATTGTTCCATCTCCAAGCCACTGAACTTCCGGTTTCAATAGGTTACCTGAGCGATATTGCTCAGTTTTATCCATTCGCAGATAGACATTGTCTGTGTCATCTAGCTCATCAATAAACTTAACAAGCTCTGGTTTTTCAAAAGTACACCCATTTATTAGACTTGAAGGATCATCAATAGCAGATTTATCATACTGCTCAATGTTGTTATATCCATAATGTGCAGTTACAGGTGCCATGTAGTCAATATCTCGCTCAACGACAGTTCCTGCTCCAACTCCACCATTAATATCTCTACTAATTCCATCTCCATTACGTGCAGGATACTCTCCACTATCTACAAACATTCCTGCTTCGACAGCACTGAAGTAACCACCCATTTCAATAATCTCTTCCATCATCAAAACAGCACGTTCTTGGATTTCTCTTTTCTTCTCTTGTAAGTACCCATCCTCTTTTAAACTGACCATGCTTAGTAAATCATCCATTCCAACCATAGCTTGCTTAGCAGTATCTAATGCTTCTATGTTATAAATATGCCATGGAACGTTTCTTCCTTCGTCTGGAGTGATTGTACTTTGAATATCCGCACTTGTTAGTCTTGAAACTAGTAAGTTTAGTACATGTGTAACAGTAGCCTCTCTTGTTGAAGAGTCCATATATTTAGTATTCATTTGTGCTCTCATCTTATAATCACTTAAGAATTCTCTTAATGCAACTGCATATGGAAGATTCAACTTAAGATCTGGAGTAGGTGAAGCTGCTGGAGGTACAGTTGAAAGACAAATATTCTCTTTTTTTATTCCTATTCTCTCACTTAATCGAGAATTTATTATATGTTGCACTAATAATTCTGGCATAACTTTCCAAGCATCACGTGCAGTAGCATTTGCATTATGTGCTCCATCAATTTGAGCCATTGATGCGTATGCCATAACCATTTTACTTTCAGCTGCATCAACAAAACTACGTACAGCGTTAATATTACGATAAAGTACGTTATATTGAGGGTCTTGATGCGCTCCATTCACTCCTTCTTCCGTGAATAAAACCGCTATTTCTGGACCCGCAACACCAGACACATAACTATGATAATTAATAGGTCTTCCTACTTCTTCTTCAATGATATCAAGTGCTCTCCGCTGGGCTCTAAGTTGTTTACGAGTAACTGGTATACCACCAATTCCCTGTGGAGTCCCTTCTAGTAATCCATCAAAGTGTGATTGTCCCGCAGTTCTAATAACCATGATATGATCAGCACCATGATATGCTGCCATTCTCATTCTACGTATATCATCTTCGAAACGTCCAGATGCAATTTCAGTTGTAATAACTGCATCTGGTTGTGGATCTATATTTCCAATACTTCTAGCACTCGGTAATGGTACATAATTCTTAAGTCCAGGACTAGCTTGGACATATGTAAACTCTCCAATTTGTTGTGGAGATATATCTCTCCACACCCATCCACGTTTTCTTGGTACATATTTATCAAGGTCTTTTAGTATTTCTCTTACATCTAACTTCTCGTTAGGCTTTATATTATTCATAAACTTTAAAATACTCCATTAAGTAGTCGATTACATCGCTATTTTGTATTAAAAGACCTGCATCATGAATGCCTATATTATATTTATTAGCCACAATATATACACAGTGACCAGTTCCTTTTCTTAATAAATCATTCTCATTTAATATTTCAACAATTCCTTTTGCTTCAATACTAGAAAATCCCATACGAAGAAGAACACTTCTTTCAATAGATTTAGAAGTGTTTTTATACGCTAATTCTAGCAACGGATCAACAAGTTTATCAGATAGTTCTAAAAAATATGTTCTTAACTCTGCATCAGACATACCTTTAAGATGTTCTCTTCTTTCATTAAAGTCATCAATTCTTTCTTTCATAATTCCTCCTACTACAGTAAATCTTTAACTTCTTGACAAGTAATTCTTAGCTCATCAGCTAAGAATTGATAGTCTTCAGTTGTTAATTCTGTATCTTTATGTCTTTTTAAGTATGACTTTCTTAAATCATTCATACTTATTTCTTCATGTTTTAAATAACTACCATCCTTGGGTAATATTATATTCTTCCCTGGTATCTCATCTAATGGATTACCAAACAGTATCTCTACACCATTCTTTCTAGCAAAAGATAGTTGTGGTTGAATATGTTTTCCAGCACCAGTATATTCAGTTTCCTGAACAACAATAATATCAGTATCATCCATTGTTTGTGCAAGGCTAAATGCGGCTGCTAAGCTCGTATTCCCTGCTGGGCCTCTTTCCATACCTTCAAGTTGCGCTAACGCTTCAGTCATGAAAAATACACTACCTTGATTAACCATAATATACTCATCCATATATCTTAAAGGTCTAGCTGCACTTCTTGGTACATCACTACGGTCTGGATAAGTTGCAAAAGGTATACCAAAACCTGTATGGCCTGTAGTAAATGATTTTTTATTAAAATCAATATCACTTGCCATATGTAAACCATACAAATTAACGCTTGCAGCGATAATTTTAGTATCTTCTGCTCCTGCGTCTTTTAATCCTCTTGCAGTACCAGTTAAGTTTCCTCCACCAGCATTAGTAATAATTACTGCTTCTGGAAACTTACCAACTTTTTTCATTACTTCGTTCGCTATTTCATGTCCTAATGTTTCAATTCCTTTAATTCCATAAGGTGAATATAATGAAGCATTAAAGTATCCTGTTTCATCTAAAAGTTGTAAAAAAGTATAGAATAATTCTGGTCCAACTGATAGTTGAACTACTTCTGCACCATACGCTTCACACTTACGTGCTTTTTCTAATATTTCTGGTTGAGATATGTTCTTAGAATCAAAACTTTCTTGTACAATTATACATTTTAAACCAGCTTTTGCAGCAAGTGCTGCAACTGCTGCTCCATAATTACCACTTGTTGCTGCAATTACACCTTTATACCCAAGCTGTTTAGCTTGATTAACGGCTAAAGCAGCACGTCTAGCTTTAAAAGAACCACTTAGATTTGCAGCTTCATCTTTTAAGAATATTCGAGCACCTTTACCGTTTCGAGCATACTTACGAGCATACCTAGTTATATTTTTCAGTTCAATCAATGGAGTATTACCTACCATATTATCATTTTGAATACTTCTTATTTTTTCAATATCATATCCTTGATCATCCATCATTAATTCGTAATCAAATCCGATACCTTTTTGTTCATATTTATCATAATCTAATCCAACAGATTTTTTCATTATCTCATTTTTTCTATTCATGAATTCAGTGTAGTTATTATTCATTACTATCACCATCCATATCATTATGAATAATTTCTCTTAACTTTAATATCTCTGGAATGAATTCTCCGTATCCATGTTTATAAGGAGGATTAAATTCTTTTAATCTTCCTGTTTCAAATCTTCCTGTTAATGTTTTAACTGTTACTATGTCGAATAAATCAGCTTCTTCTTGTAAAATTCCCTTTACCCACATCTTATAAGGTACTTTAGAAGTCTCAACTGGTAAGTTGGGACTTCTTTCATCACTTTTTAGTAATGTTTTTCTAATCCGTACATATGATCCTTTATCCATCATAGTAATCTTCCTTTCTATTAACCGCAATACCTTCCATTGCTATATTACTTACAAACCCTATTGAAAGGGCATAAAATGTTAATCCATATAAACTTAGGAATCCTCCCCAGAATTTAGCGATATCGTGTTCGATACTCGGTGATACATCACCGTATCCAACACTAGATATCGTTACTACAGCGTAGTAAAGAAAATCTCCATAAGTTTTTTCAATTGGAACATTAGCGTAACCTGCTATTGTTCCATCGTGATAGAAGTATTCATAAACTTCTATTCCTTCTTCAGTATAGAATAAGTCTATGTCTTGTCCTTCACTACCATAAAACTCTAGTATTTGATTTCCAAGATCATCATACACTCTTGTAATAGGTTTACCGTCACTATAGAAGAAATCAGTTATTATAGATCCTGTATCATCATATACAACATTTATTATTACTCCTGTTTGTGTATATAGATTAGTAATTCTTGCTCCGTCTTCATCATATGTTTCGGTGATAAATGTTTTATCGTATACTTCATTAGAGAAGATATATGCATTGTTATCCCAGTTATATATACTATACGCTACAACACTTGCGTATAGTATTACATATACATGAAAACCAAAGAATATGATAAAGACAATTCTAGAAACTGCTTTTGATTTCTTTTGTCTTAAGTTTTGAAAGATATTAATCTCTCCAACAATCATATTTAAGTTAACACCAAGTAGTGCTATAAATCCTATTATAAGTACAAATATCATCATTTCTGATAAATATGTAATTTCAAATATCATTAAGATTATATATATTACTATAACTGCCGCACTTAATGTAAGTATAAACCCATTCTTAGCATCAATACTCTTATCTAGTAATGTAGGTATAATATTAAATAAGTATTGCCATGAACATACAATTAATAAGAATACTAATTCTCCTATAACTGCTTGTGTAACTATAGTAATGGTTTTATAGTTATCTATAATCCCACCGCTAATAATACTATATAAAATTAACCCAGAAATAATTGCATAAAGCGTTAAAGCAGATATCGCACGATATTTATTTAACGCTGTTTGTATTTTGTTTTTTCCAACTGAAAATATTATTTCTTTTTTAATCTCTTGTTTAGACTGATTAACTAATCTTTTAAATGGCAATAAAAAGAAATTAATAAATATCATATGTATATTAAACAACAATAAAACAAACACAACAAATAATGCCGCAAATGCAAATAATGCACTTTGTATTAAATCAGCATTATCATAAACAATATTGTTTATATAGAAGAAAGCTCCCGTATAAAAAATCACCGCAAATACAAGGTAATATAACTTACCTCTTTTAACCTTTTCTCTTATTACTTTTCCTTCAACTTTTTGTTCTATTTCTTCAAAAGCAGTTAACTCATCATTGCTTTTTAATCTTCCAACAGCCTTAGATTTTTTAGTTTTTTTAGCAACAGGCTTTTTAGTAACATTATCATTTTTGACTGCTTTAGGACCAGTTTTTACTGGTTTTTCATCACTTTTGACCTCTTTAGGCGTAGTTTTTGATGTTTTTGAACCACTACTCTTTTTAGTAGTTGAAGAAGATTTAGGAGAAGTTTTAGTAACTTTCTTAGTATCCGTCTTCAAACTGCTTGAAGCTGTAGTTGTTTTTTTCTTAGGTGCTGTTGTCGGTTTTTTTTTAGTTTTACTGCTAGTCTTTTTAGCAGTTGTACCACTAGGTTTTTTAGTGGTAGTACTTGAAGGTTTTTTCTTAGTTGTAGTTGCTTTTTTAGTAGTACTAGTTGTTGGCTTTTTTGTAGTACTAGTCGTCGGCTTTTTCTTTGGTGTTGTTTTTGGCGCTGTTGTTTTCTTTTTAGTCTCTTCAGCCATTTGATTCACTCCTTAGATTTAGTAATTAATCTTCGAGTAATTCGCGCATGTCTCCTAATATTGCTCTTGGTACTGGTAAATCTAACATTGTTTTTAAACCTGGTCTTGAATTAAGTACATGAGGTATCATATTAACACACATAGCAATAGTTCCAATTCCACCATCTATTTCTGGTGTAATTGCCATATGGATGTTTGGTACTCCTTTGATGTTAATATAATCACCAGTGTTAGTTCCTTCTAACTCTGGTTCTATTTGTTGTGGATGTTTCATATCAATGAATACTTCTCCATCAACTAATCCTTGTCCTGTCATATTAACTCCAGCTACGTTTCCTTTTAGTGCTTCACCATATTTACTAAATCTATCAACAGATGTAACTATTGGTTTCATTTGTTGTTTGAATCCATCTAGTTTAACACCAATAGCATCAGCAATCATTAGTATGCTTTCAGCAAACCCTACATGCCCCGCTAAGGTATTTGTTTCAACACCATGATTAAATTCTTCTACGGTGATTCCAACGCCTTGTTCTTCCATTACTGCTGGTCCAAATGGACTTAGACTATTTACTCTATTAGCTTCGATATGATCTACACTTATCATTGTACCACTAAGTGCTACAACTAGTAAATCCATAATAAATCCTGGATTTATTCCTGTACCTAGTAGTGTTACATTATTATCTTTAGCTAGTTTATGTAGTTCTTTAGCTAGTTCTGGTTCTTGTGCCTTTGGATATGCCATTTCTTCGGCTGTACTTATACAATTAATACCTTTTTCTAAAATGAGTTTCATTTTAGGAAAAGCTTTCTTTGTATATGAGTCTGTACATAAAAGAACAAGATCACAGTTTTCTTTATTTAGTAGACTGTTTATATCGTTACTTACTATTACTTCTGGATGATTATTTTGTTTTTCTTCTAGGACATTAAAAATGCTATTACCTACAAGGTCTTTATGAAGATCACATACACCTGTAATTTCAACACCTTTTTTAGTTAACAACATATCCGCCATTCCTTTACCCATGGCTCCAAATCCCCATATTACTACTTTAATATTTTCCATATAATTCTCCTTTAAATATAGTCTTATTTCTAACCACACTATATCTTACCATAAAAACGCTTTCAAGCAAATAGATTTGTATATCATTTTATCCTATTATTTTATGATGAAAAAGTAGTGTTTTTATCTAAATCTTATTTAACTTATTTAGTTTTTTTAGTGTCACAAAGTATATCTCTGTTCCCTTTAATAAAGACTCAATATCAATTCGCTCATTTGGTTCATGAGCGTAGCTTGGATTCCCCTTAAATTTTACGCCAAAGCAAACAGCGCGATCAGGATAAGCCCTTGCGAAAGTGGCTCCGCCATTAATGATTGGTTTTGATTCATAATCATTTGAAATCTCTTGATATGTATCTAGTAGAATTCTTGTGAAAGGACTATCTAATGATACATATAATGGGTTTAGATATGATCTAAACTCAATATTAAATCCATATTTTTTTACTTTATCTTTTACTTGTTTAATAATATCATCTTTTTGATAAGTAACAGGTAACCTCATATCTAGTTTGATAGTTATATCTTTTGTCATATCTATTGCACCAATGTTTACAGATATTTTCCCTGTACGATCAACTATTGGTTTATCAAATAGTTGTGTTTTATTAACATCGTAATTAAATACTTCTGTTAATAACTTTATATGACTATCTTGTCTCCCTATTTCTTTAAATATATTAGCAAGATATAGTACAGCATTTTTACCAAGTTCTGGCTTTGATGCGTGTGCTGGGATTCCGATAATCTCTATTTCATCATTGGTTACCTTATATTTTATTTCTTGATTATCAATTAATGATAGTATTGAAAGAGTTAATTCTCCTTTATATACAGCGTTATATGCAACGCTGTTGTAGTTTTCTCCTCCGTTGAATACAATGTCTGAATCCTTTTTTTCTTTTTTCAATGTTAACTGTAATAATCCTTTTTCTGCATATGTAAAAGGGAAATATCCATCTGCAGCAAAAGCAAATATTGGTTCTTGTTCGCTTTCTTTGTATCTGTCTATTCCTCTCCATAATGTTTCTTCATCTGTAAGAAACATTAATCTTATTCGTTTGTTTAGTCTTATTTTTGAATCAAGAATTGCTTTAACTGCGAATATAGCAGCAATTGTAGGACCTTTATCATCTCCGGTCCCACGACCATAGATTTCTCCATTTCTTTGTTCAGCTTTAAATGGATCTGATTTCCATATTGATAAATCACCAGGTGGAACGACATCTAGATGACACATTATTCCTATATAGTCTAAACCTGTCCCTATTTCAGCGTATCCGTAGTACCCAGCTAAGTCTTTGTATGTCTTTAGTCCTAATTCCTCACATAGCTTCAAAGTCTCATCAAGACATATATTTATGTGTTTCCCAAAAGGTGTTTTTTCAGTTATTGTGTTTTCATCATATATTGATGGAATGTTTACTAGTCTTATAACATTACTAATTATATCTTTTTCATATTTATTTATATTCATTAAGTTACCTAAACTCTTTCCATGGATGAACTTCCATTAATAGATTAATAAAGGCATATTTATTACTTTTAGGATTAAAATATCTTTTTGTTGAGCTTTGTTGAACGAATCTAACTTCGTAATACTCTCCTTCGTTTCTTGTATTTTTAAAGGCACTAACTACAATAAAAGGTCTTCGATATTTGTCTTTTATGTTTAAGTCATCTTTGTTTAGTAGTAAGTAATCATCAACAAAGTCAAATATCTCATCACTACGACTAAAACATTTCATAAAGGATGGTGAATATGTATTAACTTGAGCAGTTTCTTTAAAGAACTCATCAAATATGATTTCTTGATATACTAAATCAAATTTCATTCCTTCTATTAAATATGATACTTCAACGTTTTTATAAATACTTAAGTTTTTAAGTCCTTTACTTATTGCGTTTCTTGGATCAATTATAAATACTCCTGAATTTCCAATAACTGATAATTCTTCCAAATCTCTATCATATATAAAAGCGGTATCTTCACTAATACCAAATCCAAGTGTTTTATTCCCTTCAACAAAAATACCTTCTAATAATCTCCCAACACGATCTCTAGCATCAAAGTGTTGATCGATTATCCCATATTTAAAGAATCCTAGTCCTTCATTGTTGATGATAAAATTATCTTCAGTAATATCATCACCATAGTCAGTGATATCTTTTATTTTTTTATCACTAAGAGCATCGTAAGAAGTACCTCCACCAATCATTATATCGCTCATCAATGCAGCTCCAGCGCTTGTACCAGCTAAAACACAATTCCCCTTTTCATAAAGTTCATATAAAGCATTAAGCATTAATGTATTACTACCATCACTGTTTCTTAAAATGGAAGTTGTTCGGTGTTGATTACCACCTGTGAACCATACACCTGTTGCATTCTTTATTTTTTCTACTTCAACTAAATCATTTGCGTTATCACACCATAATGATTCGTCAAAATCAGTAGTTGGATCGTTTTTCACAGCTAGTTTAACAAGAACTATTTGTTCTTTTCTTATTGCAGTGTTTTCTAGTAAAGTATTCTTAAAGTCTAAATAACTATTTGTAGGATATGCACTACTTGAAGCAATTACTACAACTCTTGCATGGGTTGTCCCACCTGCAAGGTTAATAAACTTTTTATAAATGCGGTCCTTATTCTTTTTAATTGCTCCACCCGCTACTAAAAGACTTCCTTTTTGTTTGCGTTCGTCATCTAATAGTCTTCTCATTTTAATCACCTAACTTATTCTTTTTTCTCAAAATATGATATAATATTTTTGAGGTGTTGTTATGACAAAAAATGTAATTACTCATACTTTTATAAAGACATTCGTTGCTTATTTACTTTTTCTTATCGTTCTTCTTATTTGGGATTTCTATATTGCCCAAAATGTAATTACTTTTATTGGTGCTCTATATATAAGTTTAGCATGGTTAAAATACTTATTTAAAGATAATTTCCTAAAGAAAAACGAAAAAGTTAAGAATAGAGATAAAGCAACATATCGAAATGATCAAAAAATCGCTATATACTCATATTTAATATCTTCCGTTTTCATATTAATAATTGCCTTATTTTAAAGCAATACTCCATCTATCTAGATGGAGTATTTTTTATTAATTACCTAGATTCTTTTTTTCTTCTTCCCAAGTTAATTTTGCTGTTTCATATTGAGCTGTTGTAACTGGGTCTTCTTGTATTTGTAATCCTTTATATTTATATCCTGCAATACCAAATGAAGGCATTGGACCTGAGAAAGGAACGGCGTAACTTAGTTTATATGCTCCTCCTGTTGCTCTCCAAGGTATAACATATGCTTCTTCAATAAAGTATGCTTCTGCTTGTGCGAATAAGTCATATCTTGTTTGTTTATCCGTTGCTGCTTTTGCGTCTAGTAGTAATTGTTCATAGTATGGATCTATATATCCTCCATTATTTACAATACCATCAAAGTCAAGACGATCTAGTTGTGCACTTGGGTCTCCCCATTTAAATCCAAAGCTATCATAGATAATATCGTATAACTGTGGAAGAATTATTTCTTTATATCCACTTGATTTATATGTTCCTAGTATTATATTTATTTTATCTCTACCAAATATTTCTTCCATTTTTGCCTTATATAGTTGTCCTAAGGCTGTATCTTCTGTTCCTGGACCATGAATATATAAAATATCTATTGGCAGTTTACCGTCAACTGTGTAGCTATTAACTGCACTAAATGAAGGAATTGTTTTTTGATCTGCATCGGTAATATTTCCACTACCATCTGTTAATGCAGCAATTGCTTTATCTAAATATTCTACTGCTAAAGCTTCATCATATGTATCACTATTCTTTATATCTTGTAAAGATGGATAGTTAGTACAACCAGTACAGTCAGGAATTACATCTAAATCTGTATAATCAACACCATTAACACTTAAGTAGTTTTCTGGGCTTATTGTGTTTCTAATCATTTCTTGTGCCCCTGTTGGTCTTGATTGCATTAATAGTAGTTCTTTTGGCATTGAATGATATAATGCTTTTCTAAAATCCTTGTTTTGCACAAAAACATTAAATTCAGGATTTAGTTTACTTTCTTCTACTGAGTTTGTAGTTCCCGCAATTATTCCAAAATTTAACGCAAACCAATATGTGTTTTTCCCTTTATCTGAAAGGTATATTTTATCATTCCATTTACTGCTTTTTTGTAACGCTGTTAGTTCTTGTCCGTCTACTGTTACACTTGATACTTCACCACGTTGAAACAGTTGTAATCCAATAGCGCTATCAGCTACTTTTTGCATATTTATTTCTTTAATATGTACTTTTTCTAAATCCCAGTAACTTTCATTTCTTTTTAATACAATTTCTTTATCTCTAGTCCAATCACTAACGTAATATGCACCACTATATAATGTTCTAAATTCATCTAACCCATAATTTTTTCCATGAAGAGTATAAAATTCTTCATTTAAAGGATAAAATGCTGGTCCTAAGATGTTTGTATCAAAGTAAGAAAGACCATTAATATTTCCTTCTTCATCCTCACCAACTTGATACTTAACTGTATATTTGTCGATTACTTCAACACCTACCATAGTATCAAACTGTGAGATTACATCATTACGACAAGCTACATCTTCAGCTAAATCACAATCTACTAATGCATTATAGTATTCTCTAAATCCAGCCAATGCAACATTGTCAAACTCCGTTTTTACTTGTGCTTGGTTTTTAGGATCCCCTAAATACTTAACAGCAAACAAAAAATCATTAGCTGTTACTTCATATTCTGTTTGTGCACCTGTATTATCAATCCAATAAACTCCTTCACGTAAACTGAATGTCCATTCTGTAAAATCAGGAGTTACCGTATAACTTTCAGCTAAACTTGGTTGAATTGTTCCGTATCTATCAACTTCAAGTAATCCGTCCATTATATTTGCGGTTATTAAATAACCAGTTGAATCTTTAATCAAGTACTGATTTAAAGACGCTACTTCACGAGCATATATTTCATGCCATACATCGTTATCAATTTCTTTACGACAAGCTGTTAAGCTTACAACTGTAAGAACTGATAAAAATAATACCAATATCTTTTTCATAATTTCCTCCTATATTTCCTTTTGCCATTTACTTATTTCTTGATTACTACCAAGAACAAAATGTCCTTTATCGACTTCAATCCATTCACATTTACTAAATTCATCATATTGATGAATTTCAGGATTGTAGTCGATAATTACTTTACTTTTTTCTTTAATTGGATCTGGTAAAGGTACTGCGCTTAGTAAACTTCTTGTGTATGGATGATATGGGTTTTTAAATAAGTCTATGCTTTCAGCTAATTCAACTATTTTCCCACCATAAATAACTCCAATACGATCACTAATAAATTTAACAACACTTAAATCATGAGCAATGAATAAATATGTTAAATCCTTTTTCTTTTTCAATTCGTTTAATAGATTTATTACTTGTGCTCTTATACTTACGTCTAACGCACTTATTGGTTCATCAGCAACAATGAATCTTGGATTCATTACTAACGCTCTAGCGATACCAATACGTTGCCTTTGTCCCCCACTAAATTCATGTGGGAACCTTGAAGCAAATTCTGGTATTAACCCAACATCTAGTAAAGCTGTTTCTACTTTTTCATATCGTTCTTTTTCACTACTAAATAGTCCAAAGTTATATAATCCTTCACTAACAATATAATCTACTTTTGCTCGTTCATTTAATGAAGCCATTGGATCTTGAAAAATCATTTGGACTTCTTGTTTATATTTTCTTATTTCTTCTTTATTCATCTTTTTATCAATCTTATCACCTTTATAGATGATATCACCGTTACTAGTAGGAACTATCTTCATAATTGCTCTACCTATAGTCGTTTTACCACTTCCACTTTCACCAACCAAACTAAATGTTTCCCCTTTATAAATATCAAAACTTACCTTATGTACTGCCTCAAATAACTTTCCACGATTATTATAAGTAATTGAAGTATCTTTTAATGATACTAGTATTTCTTTTTTCATTTACTTCAACTCTTTCTTATATAAGCTTAAGTTCTTTTGTCCTTGAGGATGTAATAACCAAGTTTTTGCATAGTGGGTATCAGTTATTTTGAAGAAAGGGGGATTATGTATAAAATCAATTTTCATAGCTAAAGGATTTCTTTGAGCAAATGCATCTCCTTCAATTTTGTATGCAAAATTGGGAGGAGTACCTTGGATACTAAATAATTCTTCTCCTTTAACACCTAGTTGTGGTAAGGATTTTAATAAAGCATTTGTATATGGATGATATGCATCATAAAATATTTCTTCACTTGTACCATATTCAACAATCTCTCCACCATACATTACCGCAACACGATCACTAACATTTGCGACTACTCCTAAATCATGAGTAATAAAAATTACACTCATATTGAACTTATCTTGTAGGTCTTTAATTAGTCTTAGTATTTGCGACTGAATAGTAACATCTAAAGCAGTAGTAGGTTCATCACAAATTAGTACTTTAGGACGAGTACATATCGCAATAGCGATAACTACTCGTTGTCTCATTCCTCCTGAAAACTCAAAAGGATATTGATGATATCTGTTTTCAGCGTCAGGAATACCTACTATGTCTAAAAACGCTATTGCTTCTTTAATACTTTCGCCTTTAACAAGTTCTAAATCATTTTTAAGTTTAAATTTTATTTCTTTTTCTTTTTGCTTCTTACTTTCACGTTCAGAATCATTGTCTTTATTACTTTGATATTCTTGTTTTGATAACTTTTCTTTTATTCTTAACTCTACTTGCAACTTCGCTTTTTTTATTTCTAAATTACCAATTTCTTTAGCATCATCTTTTATTTTATGTTCAATAACTGGTAGTTCTTCTTTAATTTCTTTTACTGTTTCAATACTTAACTGATCTATTTTTTCATTTGTTGTTTCGACAATTTTTAGTAGTTCATCAATTTGTTCTTTAGGATCAAAGCCAATTTTCTTGGCTTTTTTCTTAATATCATTAATTGATTGTTTTGTATTAACAACATTAATACTTTTTTCGAGTTTTATTTCTGCGTGATGTCTTTTAACTAGTTCACGTAAGTCTTTAACTCCATTTTTAGTAAATTCTTTTAGGTCTTTTAACTTACTATCTACCTGCATTAACTCATTAGTTAATTCTTTAATCTTATTTATTGTATTTGGAGTGTTATATTGATATAGCTTATTAATCTCAGCTTCTGCATCACTTTTTAGTTTCTTGTTTTTATGATAAATAAGTGTTTCGCTAATTTGAACTCCGATTTTCTTAAGAGGATTTAATGCTGTCATTGGGTCTTGAAAAATCATTCCAAATTCTGATCCTCTTATTTGCAACCAATCTTTTTGAGTATAGTTTTGGATATACTCATCTTTGTATTTAATTATTCCACTATCAATCCATCCATTTTTATCCAACATTCCCATAAGTGCTTTAGTGAAAACACTTTTCCCGCTTCCAGATTCACCAACTATTGCGACGGTTTCTCCTTCTTGCAGGTGGAAATCTACGTTTCTTATTACGGTTAGTTCTTTTTCGCGTAATTTGAACTTAACTCGTAAATCTCTAACTTCTAATATTGTACTCATGTTTCCTCCTATATATGGTTTTTAGGATCACTAGAATCCGCAAAACGATTTCCGATTATATAGAACGATACAGTAATAAACGCGACAATACTTGTTGGATAGATTAATTGATATGGATAATTCTGAAAACTATTTTTTCCTTCGTTAACTAATACTCCTAATGATACCGATGTTGTAGGCATTCCTAAACCGATAAATCCAAGGAATACTTCGCTTCCAATTACATAAGGAATACTTAAAGCTGTTTCCATTATTATTATACTTACTAAGAATGGAATAATATTTTTTATTACTACTCTTCTTAAAGGTGTTCCAAGGCAAGTAGAAGCTATATTATATTCACTATCTCTTATAACTAATACTTTGTTTCTAATAAACTTCCCAATTGATAACCATCCTCTGGATGCTTTAGCTATAACTATTGTCCAAAATCCTGGTCTTAAGATATAAGATAGGATTATTAAATATACTGTTTGTGGTACATTCATTACAATATTATATAATTCTGTCATTGGACGATCTACTTTTTTAACATAGCCCCATATTGCTCCTGCGAAGACACCAATAGTGACATCACAGAAAGCAATTATGAATGCTAAAAGAAGAGACGTTCTTGTTCCATACCATGTTCTAGCGAAGATATCTCTACCAAGACTATCAGTCCCAAATAGATGTCCATCGCCTGGTGCTTGATTCCATTGATAGAAGTCTGTATTTGCGCTATATGGATCACTGCTGTAAAATACTGGGTATAAAAATGCCATTAAAACTAAAACTGTAACAGCAGTTATTAAGAATATATTAAACTTACTTTTAAAGAAGGTTCTAAAAGTACTTCTCCAATAACTATATTTTTCATAAGCAACATACTTTGATTCATCATGTATAAACTCGACAACATCAAACAAATCTGCTTTAAATTCTCTTTCTTGCATTAGACACCCTCCTCACTTAACTTGATTCTAGGATCAACATAAGCCATTAAGATATCCCCAATAAATATTCCGACAACACTTAATGTTGAGAAGATCAATACTAAAGCAAGTACTAATCCATTTTCCATTTCATTAATTGCTGTTAGAAGTAATCCTCCTAGTCCAGGAATAGAATACAAACTCTCAATAATTAATGATCCAGAAATTGTTAGTAGTAGTTGTGCTGGTAAGTAATGTACTAAAGGCACAACTGCATTTCTAAATATGTGATTTCGATAAATATATTTTTCATCTAACCCTTTAGCTCTCGCTAATTTGATATAATCTTTATTTTCTTCGTCAATCAAAAATCTACGAAGCCAAGTTGCATACCATGCAATACTTCCCAAAGATAAAGAAACTATTGGCATAATCCAACTTTCTGGTCTATCTGTATAAAATAGTAGTGGTAACATAAATAATCCTGTAATCCATACTTGTATAAAGAATAAATATACAAGTCTAGGAACTGCTCTAACAGTAACTATATATGCAGTACCAATTGTATCAGGAAACTTATTTTTCCCTCTTGCCATTCCTAATCCCATTAAACAACCAAGGATTACACTAATAATCATTGAAGCTAAACCAAGTAATCCTGAATATGGTGCTTTCTCAATAATTAATGTTGAAATAGGTACATCTGGGTATATCTTATTTGAACGCCCAAAATCAAAAACAATAGCGCCCTTCATATAATTTAAATATCCTCGTAAAGGTTTCCCTTTAATTCCGTTCTCAATTAAGATTAACTCTCTTTGTGCTGGTGTTGTTGATTCATACTCTTCTCTTGTAAAGTATCCTTCAATAGGCATCAATCGCAACAACATAAAAACTAAAAACGAAAGGACTATTATGCTTATCATTGTATGGAATAGTCTTTTTACTATGTATTTTTTCATCGACTATCACATCCTTTCAGTAGTATATTATTGTAAAAAATATCGTAATAAATATATAAGAGCTCCGATATTAATTATTAATAGTAGTCCTAAATTAATATAAAAATATAATCTCTTATTTTCTTCTAATAAATCTCCCATTAATTGTTCGAAACCATCTCTTTCATTCATTCCAATATGAACCATGTAGTAATTACCACTAAAGTTCACTCTTCTAAACAGCTTCAAATCAACTTTTAATGAAGATAACTCACTATATAAACTTTCTACTTCTAACTCATCAATCTTTAATGTGTAAGTAACTGTTTTTGTACTCCACAAATAATAAAAATGGATAAGTAGTATTAATATATAAATTCCACTTAAATAATAATAACTAGGAATAGTAAAAGCTACCTTATGTAAGACCATAGCCCCAATAACTAAGAAA
>JAOZSP010000004.1:19089-27163 GCA_029939615.1 Candidatus Izemoplasma sp.
CCTGCGTTAAACATATTATTTAATTTAAATTTCAAATCATAGTTTTTATTGAACAAGAAAAACGCTGTATTAACTAATATCACTAATAAAATACAAATAAAGTCATAAGGAATATGATTACCACCATACTTATAATTTAAATAAGTAGTATCACCTATAGTAGTTTCAATCATTAAGATATTATCTGTATGAGTTATGATGAGGTCATCATAACTACTGATATTATCTAAATCATTTATAACATCATCATTTATCAAGTAATTATCAAGACATATTTGATGATTTATTATAATTTCTTCTTTAGTAAAATCAAGTGATGAGAAATCATTAACTATAGATTCATAACAGTTGTAATCAAGTTGTGCAGTATCAATTTTGACATTGTTAAAAGAAAGGCTTACACCAATAAATATTATAAGTATATTGATTATAATCATCTGTAAGTATTTCTTCATGAAGACACTTCCTCTTAATTAGCTTCTGTTAGGTTATCTTGTAGTGGTATTATATCTAGGATTACTTGTTTAAAAGAATACTGTCTAGTTGTTGCATCGTAATATCCTTCTGTGATCAAAGCATCAAATAGAAATCTTTTTTCATATATGATTCTATCATTTGTACTATTTAATTCTCGATAGTATTCATGATCAGCAATAGTAAAACTTGATATATATGGAAGACTATTTCTTCCAATATATAAATGTGTTTTTCTATTATTTAAAAGTTTTTCTCCTATAAACTCATACAACGACAGATCTTGTCCAAAGAAAGAAGATATGTTTGTTGGATACTCATATAAGTTTTCTGGAGAATCAGTTATATTAGTCATTGGATTCCCATCTTCTCTTAAAAAAGTAAATTCCTCAGTTGTTATATTGTATGTACTACTTCCTCTTAGTAGTGATATCTTTATGTTTTCGTATTTACTTAAATTAGTTAGTGTTTTAGTTCTTGAAGCTTCTCTAGTATCAATAATAAATAATTCACCAATAACAGATATATCTAATGTGTCATTGTTATAAATTAAAGCACTATTTTCAGCAACTCCAAATCCTAATCCTTTATTTCCAGCAACATATGTTGCTTCTATTAGTCGACCTAAACGGTCTCTAGCGTCAAAATGTTGATCTATTACACCATGTTCAAAAAATCCAAATCCGGTTTCATTAACTAGTAATGCACCATAATTATAGTCATCACCGTTATAACTACTTCTAGCGTTAACATGATCATAACTTAATGCACCAACACTTAATCCTCCACCAATCATGACTCTACTCATGATTGCTGCACCTGCGCTACTTCCACCTATTACGATATTTCCATCTTCCCATTTATCAAAAATAGCTTGTAAAACAAGTGATGGAGTTCCATTAGATTTCCATAAACTACTTGTTACTAGATATTGATCTCCTCCAGTAAACCAAATAGCTGTTGCATTATTTACTTTATCTACTTCATCTTGATCATCTGCTAGTTGTTTTGTACTACTTGTAACGTTTAACACACTAAATTGTTCTTCTGTTAGTCCGTATCTTCCTTTGTAACTGTTTTTCATTATATTTACACTTGATGATGTTGGTCCACCACTAGAAGTCGGTATAATCAAAATATGGATATGTTCATTACCTCCACCTAATCCGATAAAAGCATCATCAATCTTATTAAGATTTGATGTGCTTGCACCACCACTTATAACTAAAGAACCATTTAATACTCTTTGGTCTTCAATTATCTTATAGTCTCCAACTACATCAGTACTATCTGTTTTTAATATTGTTACTGTATATATTACTATTTCTTCATTACCACTTTTTCTAATTGTTACTGTTAAAGTAATAACTATATCTTCATCTGTTGGTCTATTTATTTGTCCTGATTCACTTAAAGCTGAAGAATCACTTGAAACATAGCTAATAATAGCTCCTTCAACAACATTTGGGAGTAAGATATCTTCTTCGATTATAAATTCATTATCTTCAGCATTAAATGTTTCATTTAGGCTTGTTTTTACATCCGGAAATTCAATAGTTTCCGGATCATTTGTACAAGCAGTTAAACTAAAAATAAGAATTGCTGTTAGTATTATAACTATTTTTTTCATTGTATCCTCCATTACCATAAGGTAAGAAAGATGCACTAAAGATGAGTGCATCTTTCTATTTCTTTTTCTATTTAATCACTTGTTACTTCGTCTATCCAGTAATAACCACCATGTGTTTTATCATCTCTGTATCTAAATAAGAACATTCTAACTACGACTGCGTCTCCATCACTTAGTAGTTCAAAGTCTGTTTGTGCTTGTGTTGGACCGTATCCGTACTCTATAAAGTATTCGGTTGTATTTGTAGTATCCATTAGGTTGTAGTATGATCCTGCTTCAACCCATACAGTTCCAGTAACGTTATAACAATTAACAAATGTCATTCCATCTGTTTTTATTGCGAATAATTCACTTACTGTTATATCAATACATATACCTGTATAATCAAATTCACCTGTTGATGCTGTATCTAATGTTACTGAAGTTACTTCTAATATTTTTTTGTATGTTCTATCAATATACACTGTTCCTGTTATATCAATAATATCTCCTTCGCTTAGAGCAATTACAGCATTTTTGACTGCAGTATCACTATAATATGCATTTACATAGAAGAAGTATTCTCCATCATAGACATACATTCCTGAACCGTCGCTTGTTTTACTTGCGACTGTAACAGTTGTAAATGTAAATTCTTGATCACTGCTTGCATATTCTACTATCCAAGGGATATCTATATCTGCAGGATCTACTACTGTTATTGTAATTGTTTTTGTCATTGTATTACTATCTGCATCTGTAACTGATATTACAACATCATAACTTCCTGCAACTGCCATGTTTACTGTTTCAGTAATCATTGCAGTTGTAACTGTAATACTACCATCTGTTTCATCTGTTACTGTGAAATAAGTTGTAAAATCAGGAGCAGTACTATCTTTAGGTAATAATAATGGTTCATCTGTTACTGTAACTACTGGTTTTTCTACTGATAGTATTTCAAGCATCCAGTAATAACCACCATGTGTTTTATCGTCTCTGTATCTAAATAAGAACATTCTAATTGTTGCTTCATTTCCTTCACCTAATAAATCAAATTCATCTTTTGCTTCTGTAGGTGCATATGAATATGCAATGAAGTATTCAGTTGTATTTACGATGTCTCCAAAGTTCCAATATGAACCAGCTTCTAGTTGTACTTCACCGGTTACATTGTAACAATTGATGAATACAGCTGGTGTATCTTTTATTGCAAATAATTCACTTGCTGTTATATCAATACATACACCTGTATAATCAAATTCTCCTGTTGAAGCTGTATCTAATGTTACTGCTGTAGCTTCTAATGCTTTTTTATATGTTCTATCTATGAATAGTGTTCCTGTTACATCAATAATGTCTCCTTCATTTAGAGCGATTACGGCATCTTTAACAGCAGTATCACTGTTATATGCATTTACGTAGAAGAAGTATTCTCCATCATAGATGTACATTCCTGTATCATCACTTGTTTTTGAAACTACTGTAACAGAAGTAAATGTAAATTCTTGATCACTGTTTGCATTTTCTACTATCCAAGGGATATCTATATCTGCAGGATCTACTACTGTTACTGTAATTGTTCTTGTAATTGTATTACTATCTGCATCTGTAACTGTTATTACAACATCATAATCTCCGGCAACTGCCATGTTTACTGATTCAGTAATCATCGCAGTTGTAACTGTGATGTCACCATCTTTTTCGTCAGTTACTGTGAAATATGTTGTAAAGTCAGGAGCAGTATTATCTTTAGGTAATAGTAATGATTCCTCAGTTAATGTAATTACTGGTTTTTCTACTGATAATACTTCGATAAACCAATAGTATCCACCATGAGATTTTTCTTCACGATATCTAAAGTAGAACATTCTTACTGTTACTTCATTTCCTTCACCTAATAAATCAAACTCATCTTTTGCTTCTGTAGGAGCATATGAATAAGCAATGAAGTATTCACTTGTATTTACTATGTCTCCAAAGTTCCAATATGTACCATCTTCTAGCTGTACTTCACCTGTTACGTCGTAACAGTTGATAAATGCAGCTGGTGTATCTTTTATAGCGAATAACTCGCTAGCTGTAACTTCTATACATAGTCCTGTATAATCAAATGTTCCAGGACCTTCTGTTACTCTTACTAAGTTTGTTAAGCTACCTACCATCATTTTATATGTATAGTTATATTCATATAATCCACTAACGTTGATTATATCTCCAACATTAAATGTAATTGCAATATCTTCAAATGCTGTTCCATAAGCATTAATGTATAGGAAGTGTTCTCCATCAGTTACATATAATCCGGTATCATCACTTGTTTTTGAAACTACTGTTACATTATTTAAATCTACATTATCTCCTTCAGTTTTAGAAGCTACTATTTCTTCTATTCCTAAGGTTACTACTGGAGTAGTGATTTCAGTAATCCAAAAGTATCCAAAGTGAGATTTTGTTGCGTTATAAGAACTTAAGAACATTCTTACAGTTATTTCTTCACCTGTATTTAAATCAAATAGTTCTTTTGGTCCTGCAGGTGTATTACTATAAGCTATGAAGTAATCTGATGTATTTACTGTATCACTAAAGTTGTAATAAACATCTCCTTCATATAGTTCTTCTGTTACTGTACCTGTTACTTCAAAACATTTGATGTATGTATCTCCTGTTTCTACAAGAGCTACTAATTCTGATACTGTTACTGCAGCACATGTAGTACCATAATCAAATACTGAACCATCAGCTGCTTCTGTTACTTCAAATTTTACTAAGTCTGATAAGTAAATTTTGAAGTCATGTTTTAATGATAAATATCCTGTTAATGATACTTCGTCTCCTAAGTTAGCAGCGATAAATGCTTCTTCGAAGTCTGTACCATATGCATCGATATAAATAAAGTTTGTTCCGTCATAAACAAATCCTTCATCACCATAGAT
This sequence comes from Candidatus Izemoplasma sp., assembly GCA_029939615.1. Taxonomy (GTDB): domain Bacteria; phylum Bacillota_I; class Bacilli_A; order Izemoplasmatales; family Izemoplasmataceae; genus Xianfuyuplasma. The sequence continues at coordinate 24,109 of JAOZSP010000004.1, forward strand.
TCCTTTACTAACTATTATTACATCTATAATTGTATAAAGGTTATCTATTTTACTAGCTGAATCGGTTAATAACCAAGCTGCATCTATTACAGTTGTTCCATCTGTAACATCAATAATAATAGTTTCTGTTGATGTTAAACTATTACTGTTTGTTACTTCTAGTGTTACTGTATATGCTCCTAAAGATGTGATATCAAGTGTACTTGTTATCATCGCAGATGTAACAGTTATTGTTCCATCTGTTTCATCTGAAACTGTAAAGTAAGTTGTAAAGTCTGGAACTGTTCCGTCAAGATCTAATTCAAAATCAGTTCCAACTACTGTTATTGCAGCTGGAGCTACTAATCCAATTACAGTTAATGTTAGTTTTCCTGTAAAGGTATTAGTTCCTTCTGTAATTGTATATGTAAGAATAACTTCTTCACTATATGCTCCTCTTGTTACTACTCCTGTATTTGTTAGTAATGAAGCGTCACTTGTTTGCCAAGTAACTGTGTACCCTGTACCAGTTGTTGGTAAAGTTAAGTTTTCACTAATAAATGTATTTCCTTCTGTTAATATATCAGTAGTTAAATCAGTAAGTGCTCCACTTAATCCTGAATGTACTGTTACGTCTATTAATGCACTTCTTGCGTAATCTCCATTTAGAGATCCTACTGTATGCATATTGTAGAAGAATGTATCTACAGTAACAACTTTTCCAACATTTGCTGTATTATCAAAATCAGCAATTGGAGTTCCTTCACCATACGCCCAAGCGTATAGTCCAACTTTATCGTTAAATGGATCTACTAAATAGAAAGCTCCTGAATGTAATTCTTTTTCTAGACCTTGGACTGTGTAGCACTGTCCATATGTCATCCAAGCTTCTCTTGAAGTATCTGCAACGTCTGTTGTATCGTTTTTCAAGTTGTAGTATTCATCCATTGTTAAAACTGTACAATCAGCAGTAATATCATGCTGATTGTTTACTGTACCTGTTTTTTCTATAATTGATACATTTTCAAAACGTGGTTGTTGGTTTCCTTTATATAATACAAGTTCCCCAGCAATATCAATAATGTCTCCTACGTTAAGGTCATACATTGCATCACTTAATGTTTCTTCGAATGCTGTGATGTAGAAATAATTTACATCACTTTCGCTATTAGCATCATAGATATATAAACCGTATTCATCATTAGTTTTATATACTACTTCTACTCCTTCGAATTTGTATGTATTACCAACAATTCCGTTGGTTAATACATACTCAACATTTATTTCAATATCTGATTCTACTTCAATAGTTATCTCTTTATAAAAATATCCACCTACACTATTAGTAAAATCTAAACGTACTACATAAACACCTGAGGTGTTCATGTCTACTGATTCTGTAATCATATCAGTAGTTATTGTAACTGTACCATCATTTTCATCTTCAACGATGAAATATGTGGTCCAATCAGGTTCCGAGTCACCAACAGCAAAAACTAACTGTTTTGTATTATCAACAACTATATCCGGTACTGCGTCTTCATTGACTTTAGAGCCACATCCAACTAATACTAGAGTAAAGACTAAAACACTTGTAAATAAAAACATCTTTTTTATCATATCATTTTCTCCTCCGTTTTCTTTCTATACTTAATTTTATCAATAAAAAACAGTCTTTTTATCTTCCTTGAAAGCACTTTCATAGGATAATTAGCTGTTTTTTCAATAAAATAAAATTCCTATATAAAAAGAACCACCATATAAAAAACTAATCGAGTAGTTAACATAATGTCTGTTTTTTACTGAAATTCCTAAAAATAAATATCAATATACCTATATAATATCATAAAGTAAAGCCGAAATTCATCTCAATAAAGAAGAATTTCGGCTTTTAGTTAACATAATATCGGGTGATAGTTTGTAGTTTAGTTGATACTTGTATGAATTATTACAAGATATCAACTATTCCTTAATATACGCTACATCGATTTTGGATTAACAATTAGTGTTAAATCATCATATATCCTTTTTGGTAAAGGTGTATCGAAATCAAATTGGAAAGTTATTGGTTTCTCACCTTCATGTGAAGTACTTGTCACTGTTCCAAGGTAGATATAATCTAGTTTTTGAGAACCTATCTCTTTAGCTTTTCTAATAAACATATGAAGGTTTATTCCAAGGTTTTTATGGTTGCACAATTCAAGCCCTCTTCCTATATCAGGTCTAGACAAGTTTTGAGATTGCCATTGCATCTTGAACCGGTCTATTAAATGGTCCTTATATTTAATTCTATCGTCAATCCCTTCTTCTTTATGTAGATTGACAAACAAGTAATAATTATCATAGTTGTCGTTATTTTTCCAAACACCTTCTCTGTTAGCTACTAAAGATTTCTTAAAGTTAGAAAGCAAACATATATCCTTCTTCTTATAGTGCGAATATAACTTAAGATGTGGATAATCAATAATGGTCTTATCAAATTCTTCTTGATATTGAATTATTCCATAGTTCAAAGATGATAAGACTAGTTTTTTCTCATCTTTGCTTAAGCTTATATCAAGAGCTAAGAAATCTTCCCCGTTTCCATTAATGAACCAAAAATCATTCTCTTCTTTAACAGTAAAAGTTTTTCCACTTAAGTACCAAAAAGAATGCTTAATAGAGTCGTTTGGAACACCTGAGATTATTTTTGAAATCTCTTTTTTTATTTCTTTAAAAGATGTTTCACTATAGTTTAATAATTGCTTAATAATCACAAATTCATTTATTCTTTTAAGTGGAAGCATTTTATCAATCGTTCGTAACACCTTTAATGCGTTTGGTCCAATCAAACAATCTGTTTTCTCCATTTTATTAACAAACTCATAATGACTGCTTTCCTTTAGAATAAATTTTACAGGATCAGGAGAAGTCTCATAATTTACATAGTCTGTCATTTCTGGTTTTTTACCGCCAAGAATATTTTTAAAATCCTGATATTCTTTTCTCAAATACTTCATACTCATAAAATTAACTTCTTCTAACTGTTGTAGTATTTGTTCTTTAACAATTCTATCAAGCTTAATATTTGTACATT
>JAOZSP010000058.1 GCA_029939615.1 Candidatus Izemoplasma sp.
TGGATTTTTTCGATTTAGTATACTCTAGAGGTATATATGGTACTTTATTATATTGTGTGTATATTATTGTAAATCAAGGATTTATTATGACTGGAATATACTCCAATGATAATATAATATTTGCTATTCAGTTTTTGTTAACTGCATTTTATTATGGGAGTGGGTTAACGGTACTAATAAGTTTAATTGTGTCTGTAGAATTATTGAAGGAATGATATTATGAGATTAAGGAATATTAATTAATAAAAAACGATACTATCGAAAATAGTATCGTTTTTTTGAAAGGTTGGTTTACTCTGTAATTGGGACAAATACCCTTAAAGCAAGTTCTTTATCTAACATGTAAAGACCTGCATCTTTAACTAATTTGATTTTTTCAATTAATGTTGAGAAGTTGTCTTCCTCTTCAACTTGTTCATCGATAAACCACTGTAAAAAACTAATGGTTGCATAATCATTCTCTTCATGAGCCATTTTCATAATGTTATTAATACGTTTTGTTACTTTATATTCATGATTTAATGCTGTTTCAAAAACTTCTAGTAATGATTTATAATCAAGTTTTGGATCCTCAAATCCTGTAATAATTACTCTTCCACCACGTTCGTTAATGTATTTCATAAACTTTTTAGCGTGTGCTAACTCTTCTTCATATTGAACTGCTAACCAGTTTTCAAATCCAGCTAGACCTAGTGTAGAAACATAACCTAACATTGCTAAATAAATATGCGCTGATTCAATTTCAAAATTAATTTGGACATTAATTGCATCTTCTAATTTTTTATTCATTTGTATCATCTCCTTATCAATTAATATTATATAGTAATTATTAAATTAATACAATTTCAATGCTATCTTTTCAATAAAGTATCACTAATTGCTTTTGCTTTTTCTAAAGTTTTAAAGTTCATTTTAGCGTAACTATATAAGTAATCCACACCTTTATCTTTAATCATTCTTGCTGCAACCTTATCTACTTCACCACTAGCACCTTTTAATAACATGTAACCAGCATCTTTACTTAAGTTATCAAAATGCTTTAAGAAAGCGTATCTAGCGATAATACTACCTATTGCTACACTTGCGTATTTACTTTCAGCTTTTGTCATAAAAGTTATTTTATTATAAACATCTCTTTCATCACTTAAATAACGGTAATAAAGTTTTTCTTCTGCGAATTGATCTAATATAACTTCTGGTGTACCATTTATTTTCTTAAGAAGGTTATTAATTGCTTTATTATGTAAGTAGGCTTTAATTTTGTTCATATTAAAACCTCTTTTAACTAATTCATTATATTTTTCATTGTGTAAAGTTAATAAGCTATATGTTATCTTATCTTTTAATTGATCACCTAAAACCAATATTTTTTCATCTCTAATTTTTTTAGAATCATCAATTCCTAATGTTTTAATAAATTCTATACTATCACGATCTAAATAAGCAGAGCAAACTGTAATCGGTCCGAAGAAATCACCTGTACCTACTTCATCACTTCCAATTGAAGGATAGTAGTAATCGTTATGCGTGACTTTCTTTTTGACTTTAGGAGTTTCCTTATAGTTTAACATTACTTGCCACATATTATATTCATCTTCAGCGTCAGTTCCTTGAAACATAACTTTACCAGAATTAAAAATAGTAACACTAATATATTTCGTTTTTGCGAAAAAACGAACATGTTCATTATTGATTTCACTTTGGTAATCTTGGTAAAAACTGATTACTCTTTTTAAGTCATTATTATCTAAATTTAGCACAAAGTTCATAATTTCCACCTCATCTCTATTATTTTACCATAATATTTGGTAAAATAATATCCGGGAGTGATTATATGCATTTTAATTCAAAGACACTAGAGTTTGATAAAGTAATAGCTTTAATCAAACAAAAAGCTCACACCTTAAAAGGTAAAGAAATTGTTGAATGTTTCCATCCAACAAATAATAGTTTGGAAATCACAAGATTGTTGAAGGAAACTAATCATGCACTAAAAATCTTAAACATGTACAAAGAGCCACCATTTGGTGGAATAAGAGATTTAAGTGAGACCTTACAAAAGGCTAAAATCTATTCAATATTAAGACCAAATGAATTTCTAAATGTAGTTGGTCTTATTGAGGCGTCTTTAAATAATATCCGTTTTTACAGCCAAGTAAAAGAAAACGGAATTTTTGATGAGGATTTAGATGTCTATTTCTTAAATATTTCCAAAATACCTAATTTGAAAAGCCAAATAGAACAAGTTATTACAATTGATGGTAATATTTACGATAACGCTACGAACGATTTACTAAAAATACGTAATAAAATAAAAAGAAATGAAACAAAGATGAATGAACGTTTGAATAACATTTTACACACTCAAAAAAGTAAATTAGCTGAGAGTTTAATAACAATACGAAATAATCGTTTTGTTGTTCCTGTTAAATTAAGTGAGAAAAACAATTTTAAGGGAACAATAATAGATTACTCAAGTAGTGGTGAAACAGCTTATATGGAACCTGCAAGCGTAGCAGAGATTAATAATCAAAACAGTTTGTTAAGATTAGATGAGCAAAAAGAAATTGAAAGAATATTACGTGATTTAACAATAAAAGTTGCGGAACATCATTATCCACTAATAAATAATTTTAAAATCCTAACCGAAATAGACGCGATTTTCGCAAAAGCGAAATGGGCAAATATCTACGACTGTACAATTCCAGAGATTACAGAAAATGAAATATCATTAAGAAAAGCAAGACATCCTTTAATAAAACAAGAAGATGTTATAGCTAACACAATCACTTTCAACGCTGGAGAAAGACTAATAATTATTACCGGACCAAATACTGGAGGGAAAACTGTTGCTTTAAAAACAATGGGATTATTATCAATCATGGTACAAAGCGGAATATTGATTCCAGTTGACGAAGAAAGTAAAACAATGATATTCGATAATATTTTTGCTGATATCGGTGATGAGCAAAGTATTGAACAATCTCTATCAACATTCTCATCTCATATGACAAGAATTATCGATATTATTGATAATCTATCTGTAGGATCATTAATACTACTAGATGAACTTGGAAGTGGAACAGATCCTAAAGAAGGAGCAAGTTTGGCAATTAGTATTTTGGATTATATTAGAGTTCGTGGAGTATACGTTATTGCTACAACCCATTACCCAGAATTGAAAGCTTATGCTTACAATAAATCAGAAATTGTTAATGCTTCAGTTGAGTTTGATGTTGACACATTAAGTCCAACCTTTAGATTGCTTTTAGGTACACCAGGGAAATCAAATGCTTTACTAATAAGTGAACGTCTAGGGCTTAATAAAAAAATAATAGACACAGCAAAAGAAAATGTTTTAACATCTCAAACAGAAGTATCAGATTTAATAAACAAACTAGAAAAGCAAGGTAATACACTAGATTCAAAAATACAGGATTATGAACTTTTAATAGCGAAGTCAAAAGAAGCGGTCAATAAGAACGAGAAATTAAAAATCGACCTATTGAAAGAAAAACAATTATTAAGTAAGAAAATAAGTGTTGAACAGAGTCAAATTATTCAAGAAACTAAACAACTTGCTCTAAACCTTATCAAAGAACTTGAAGACATGAAAAAAGAAGGAGTTATTAAAGGACATCAAATCGCAGATTTAAAATACAAAACCAAACAACTTGATAAAGAAGAAGAACGCGTTTCTTCAACTAAAGATCATATTTATATGCCTGGAGATTTAGTAAACATTCTAAAATTTAATCGCACAGGAGAACTAATAAAGAAACAAAAAAATAACCACTGGATTGTAAAAATGGGAGCACTATCTTCACAATTTGATGAGAATCAAATTGAGTTTATTGAAAAGAAAAAACCACAAAAACTTAAAAGCAAAATGAAATCAACAATTAAGAAACATGTAAGATCTGAACTTGATCTAAGAGGAATGAGATACGAAGAAGCAAAAGTTGAATTAGATCGTTATATTGATGATTGTCTAGTAGTTAATATGCCGTTCGCATCTATTATTCATGGCTTTGGAACATTGACACTTAGAAAACTTGTAAAAACATACTTAGATAAAAATAATCAAGTCGAAAAACATCGTGATGGAGAAGGAAATGAAGGCGGACAAGGTGTTACAATTGTTTATTTTAAATAATTTTGGCAAAATGATTGATTAACTATTCAATATTAAGTATAATAAATTATATTTTTGTAATAATAAGGAGGAATTTAGATGGCAGTAGTATATGCTAACGCAAATAATTTTAAAGATTTAACAGCTAAGGGGACAGTCGTTGTAGACTTTTACGCAGACTGGTGTGCTCCATGTCGTATGATAGGGCCAGTACTTGAACAAGTAACAGCTGAAAATGATGATATTACAATCGTTAAAGTAAACGTTGATGAAAATCAGTCTTTAGCAATTGAACATGGTATTAGAGGAATCCCAGCTTTATTAGTATTGAAAGACGGGAAACAAGTAGCATCAAAAGCAGGATTTATGCCAAAAGATGCATTAGTTAATTGGATTAAAAGCGCGTAAAAAAATACCAAGTTTAAAACTTGGTTTTTTTTTGCAATTAAAGTATAATTTAGATGGTGATAATATGAACGGAATTTTACTAATAGATAAACCAAAGGGCTATTCATCGCATGACGTAGTCGCAGTTTTAAGAGGAATTCTAAAAACAAAGAAAATCGGCCATACAGGAACTTTAGATCCTGATGCTACTGGTTTACTTGTTTTAGGGATAAATAATGGTACAAAAATCATGAAATATTTAAATAATGATGAAAAAAAATATACTGCAACTATTTGCATAGGACAAAGTACGGATACACTAGATAAAACAGGAACTATACTTGAAGAAAAAGAAGTTAATGAATTAAGTAACGTTGATGATGTTATTAACTCTTTTAAAGGAATATATACACAAACTCCACCAATGTATTCAGCAATAAAATACAAAGGAAAAAGACTTTATGAATATGCTCGTAAAGGGATAACTATTGAAGATATTCCTTCCCGTGATATTAATGTATTTGACATAAAAAGAATAAGTGATATTCTATACAAGGATAACAAAGCTTTCTTTGATTATACTGTTCACGCTTCAAAGGGACTTTATGTTAGAACCTTATCATATGATATAGGTAAGAAGCTCAATTACCCAAGTCATAATTATGATTTAAGAAGAACAAAGGCTGGCATCTTTAATTTAAAAGATAGTTATACTTTAGAAGCTATTAAAGAAGGCAACTACAAAATACTCAGTTTAGCAGATGCATTACAAAGCATGAATACTTTAATACTACCAGAAGAACTAACTCATCACATTAAGAATGGGATGGCAATAAGTTTAAAATATTTCAAAAACCATGCATTAACAAAAATAGTAGATAAAGATAACAATCTTTTAGCAATTTATGATAAACACCCTATATCACCAAAAATGAAAGCTCAAAACATCTTTTATAAGGATTGATACTATGAATATAGTCAAACTAAATGGAACTAAATTACAACATAAAACAGTGGCTGCAATCGGCTTCTTTGATGGTGTACATCTTGCTCATAAAAAATTAATTACAAAGACAATCGAAATAGCAAAAAAGAAAAACTTAAAAACCGCAGTTGTTACTTTTGATATTCATCCAAAAAGTATTTTGTACGGTCTTGATTATTTCTATATAACACCTTTACAAAGAAAAATAGAAATATTAAAAGAATTCAAAATCGATTATTTATATGTTATTGAATTCACTAAAGAAAAAGCCCAATTAAAACCAAACGAATTTATCAATTTCTATCTTCAAGGTATTGACACTATTGTTTGTGGTTTTGACTTTAAATTTGGCGTAAGAGGAAGCGGAAACATTCAGACACTACTTGCTCATAAAGAATTTGATACAGTCGTTGTCAAAGAAATCACTTATGACGGTTATAAAGTAGGAAGCACACATATACGTGATTTAATAAATTCCGGACTTGTAGATCAAGTACAAGAGATTCTAGGAGACTATTACTCTGTAAAAGGAGAAGTAGTTCACGGAGCTAAAAAAGGAAGGATGCTTGGATATCCAACTGCTAATATAAATACTCTTGATTATTTAACACCTAAAAAAGGTGTTTATGCAACACTTACAAAAGTTAAAGACAGCTGGTATAAATCAATGACAAGTATTGGACACAATCCAACACTTAACTGTAATGTTGATTTAAGTGTCGAATCACATATCCTTGGTTTTAATCAGGAAATCTATGGTGAAACAATTGAAATAAAGTTTATTAAAAGGCTTCGTGACGAGCTTAAATTTGATAATATTAACGATTTAATTAAAGAAATTGATAACGATAAAATCAACACTTTGAAAGTCTTAAAAGATTTCTAGGATTATCCTTGCATATAATAATTGATATGCTATAATAATAAACGCGCCTACTTCTTTGTTTGTCGAGACTCCAACGATTTACAAGGTAATAGGTAAGAAAAAATAAAGGAGGAAACTATAATGGCACTTAGCAAAGAAGCTAAACAACAAATCATCGTTGATTTCCGTGTTAAAGAAGGCGACACAGGAAGCTGTGAAGTACAAGTAGCAATTCTTACAAAAGAAATTGAAGAATTAAATGAGCACTTGAAAATTCATAAACACGATCATCATTCAAGACGTGGATTACTTAAAAAAGTTGGACACAGAAGAAACTTACTTAAATATTTAGCTAGAAAAGATGTTCAAAGATATCGTACATTAATTCAACGTTTAGGATTAAGAAGATAGTTTAAATAAGACAGATGTTAGCGTAACGCTAACATCTTTTTTTTAATAAAAAATTCATACTTTCTTCTTATTAAAATATCTAAAACATAGTATAATAGTCTAGAGGAGTTGATTTTATGACTAAAGAGAAAAGATTAAAAACATTACACAACTTAGGAATATTAGCACTTATTCTTGTTTCAATATTCTTTATTAACGAACTATTTGGTAATCAAATAGTAATTATTAGAACCGCAATTAATTCACTAGTAATCCCATTTGGAATAGCTTTGTTTATCAGTTATTTGTTGGCTCCGTTAGTTACTCTTTTAGAAAAACACTTTAAGATTAAATATCGCACAGTAACAGTTTTACTTGTTTTTATTATTGTTTTAATTATTATTGGAATATTCACCTTCTTCATTGGTAAAATTATCTATGAACAAGGTTCATCATTTATTGTAAATGATTGGGAAGGTATTGTAGATTGGATTATATTAACTGTTGAAACCAACCCGTATTTACAAGATGCTTATTATTACTTCACAGAATACGTTAACTTAGAAAATGCATCACCATTTATTTTCAACGTTGTTAATATTGTTAGAAGTGTTGGTAGTATCGTAGTAATCATTGTACTAATTCCAGTATTCTTATTTTTCTTATTAAAAGATAAAACAACTGTTTTTAACGGTATTGTATCAGTAGTTCCAAGAAAATATCAAGTTCATTTACGTGAATTAGGAACAAGAGCTAACATAGTAATCCAAAAATATTTTAACGGTAGATTCTTAAGTATGTTTATCATGAGTATACTATTAACAATAATGTTCTTAATATTTGGATTTGGATTTGAACGTAGTTTATTCTTTGGATTCGTTTTAGGGTTCTTAGATATTATTCCTTATATTGGATCATTTGTGGGTATATTGTTACCTATCCTTTATTCTTTTACTATTCAAGATCAAGTGTTGATGGGAGAATGGACATTTATAGGTCTAATTATTACTAACGCAATCTTACAAGGGTTCCAAAATGGTATCTTGCAACCATATATTATGGGAAAAGAAGTAAACTTACATCCATTACTCGTTTTATCAAGTTTTATTTTCTTTGGAGCGTTATTTGGAATTACAGGAGTTATTCTAGCAATTCCTATTACTGGGATAATAAAAACAACTATCCATTACTTTAACGAACTAAAAGAAATGGAAAAGGAAAAAAAGAGTAAGAAAATCCTTAAAAAAGCATAAATTTAAAAGCGATGAAAATCGCTTTTTTTATGGCCTTTTTTTATTTGAAATTATCTATAAAAATAATAATAAATTATTAGTGTTGACAAAGGCTAAAAAAGGGTATATATTATGGCTGTTTCATACAATAAAAATAAAGAAAAGAGAGGTGTTTATAATGAGTCCAATTGTAGTATATTTATTAATCTTTATTATTAAAGTTTTTGAAGTGAGTTTAGCAATTTTACGTATCGTTTTGATTACTAAGGATGAGCGTTTAAAAGGCGCTGTTATTGGCTTTTTCGAAGTCATTATTTGGATTTTAGTTGTAAGTGCCGTCTTAACAAACATTACAGAAGATCCTTTTAAAATTGTTGTTTATGCACTTGGGTTTGCTGTTGGTAATTATGTTGGAAGTAAACTAGAAAATTACTTTGCTGTAGGGTCAACAAATATTGAAGTAATTACCCACAAAACTCACGGCTTAAAAATAGCAAAACATTTACGTGAAAATGGACTTGCTGTAACGGCTGTTGATGCACACGGAATGAACGATAGAAGAAAGATCCTTTATATTCATGTTCCAAGAAAGAATGTTCGTAAAACTGTTGAATTAGTAAGACGTTTA
>JAOZSP010000059.1:0-1076 GCA_029939615.1 Candidatus Izemoplasma sp.
TCAATTTCGCTTATTATATTTGCGTTTTTTTGGATAATAGCAATATGATTTCTAACAATATCTCTTATTTCAATAAATAAAGCATATTCAAGTTTAATGCTTTTTTCTTCGCTTGAAAGAATAATTGTTTCTTTTTGTTTTAGTTCTTCTGTAATATATCTTTCGCTATTAGAAAGTGTTTGTTTTCTTGTATATCCATACTCATCTAAAACATTAACTACTTGTCCTTTAGGAACTTCGATATAGTAACCAAAAACACGGTTATAACCAATTCTTAGTTTTTTAATTCCTGTTCTCTTTTTTTCTTGTTCTTGAAGTTCGTTAAGCCATTCTTTTATGTTTAAAGCAGTATTTTTTATAGAATCAAGTTTTGGATTATATCCTTCTTTAATGATTTTACCTTCTTTAATTGTTAGAGGTGGATCGGTTGTTATAGCATTTTCAAGTAGAGAGTGAAACTCTCGAAGTGAGTCTAATGAATTCGATAAAAATTGTGTGTGTTTGCTATTTAACTCATTTAGTTTTTCTTTTAGTTTTGGAATTACACTTATACTTCTTCTTAGTTGTACTAAATCTTTTGCATTAGTATTACCGTAAGAAATACGTCCTACTATTCTTTCTAAATCATATACATTTTTTAATAGGTTTTTTATTTCTTCTTTTGTGATAAATTCTTTATTTAGTATGTCGATTGTATCGTATCTTGTTTCTAATGTGTCTTTATTTACTAAAGGTCTTAGTATTTGCTTTTTCAAGTATCTACTACCCATTGCTGTTTCACATTTGTCAATAAGCCAAAATAAACTTCCGATACGGTTATTTTGTCTTAATGTTTCGGTTAGTTCTAAATTTCTAACAGTATTAGAATCCATTCGTAAATATGAACTAGCTTCTAAGATTATTACTTTTTTTAGATGCATTAGTTCTCTTTTTTGAGTCCTAATAATGTAGTTTAATAATCGTTTAAATGTTTTCTTTTCTTCTTTCGAAGGTAATTCGGTATATAAGTGATTAAATACGTCTGGTACATTGTACTCATTGTTAATTGAAACAAGTACTCCTTGTGCTTTGATGTA
>JAOZSP010000059.1:1086-8477 GCA_029939615.1 Candidatus Izemoplasma sp.
ATTCACCGATGCCCCAATGAGTTCAGGAGAAATTTCTAAATGTGATTCATCAAAGAAATTGGAAATAACAATTTCTTTCGGATTAATTTGTAGTAATTCGTTAATTAATATATTTAAATCTTTAGAGATCAAGATTGAATATGTGTCACCAGTTGATAAATCTATATAACTTATTGTGTAGTTGTTAGCATTTATTCCAATACCGGCTAGATATGATATTTCTTCACTTTTACTTTCAATGTAAGTACCTGGTGTTATTAGACGAACAACTTCTCTTTTTACAATCCCTTTTGCTTCTTTTGGATCTTGAACTTGTTCACATATAGCAACGCGATATCCTTTTTCTATTAATCTTTCAATATAACTTTCAGCTGCGTGGTGTGGAACTCCACACATAGGTACTTTTTCTTTCGTTCCAGCGTCTCTTCCTGTTAACTGAATTTCCAATTCTCTCGAAGCTAAAAAGGCGTCTGTAAAGAACATTTCATAGAAGTCACCAAGTCTAAAAAAGACTATAGCATCGTTATAGTCTTCTTTTATCGTTAAATATTGACGCATCATTGGCGTGTACTGTGATTTGTTAATTTGATCCATTACGTTCACACCTTTAAGATAATAAGTTTGTATAAACTAAGTATCCTACTGCTCCAAGAACTACAATTGTTAATAAAATCATAAATGCTAAACGCATTGTTTTTTTACGTCCATCAGTAACTTTTGAAGTGATTTCTTTAAACTTAATCTTATATAAATATTCTTCAATATTCATACCTGCAAATACTTTTAAAGAGTTAGTATATTTCGGAGCTGCAGATTGAGGCATTTTTATTAAGATATATTCGATCATGTCGTTTTTCTTAAGTTCAATTGATACGTTTACTTTTCGACGTTTTGCGTATCTTTCGATTTCTAGAATTGATTTTTTTGAGATTTCTTGACGTTTTTCATCATCCATATTTAATTTAATCGCAACAATATCAACTAATTGTTTTTTATTAATACGACGAGGTATTTCAACACCGTAAATTTTACCTAAATCTCTTATTTCCGTTAAGGTAGTTGCATTTACAAGAACCTCTTTGGCATCTTCAATAATAGTTCCATCAAAATAACCATCTGGTTCGAAGTATACTTTTTTAAATTCACTACTCATTGATTCAAATGATTCTTGTTCTTCTCTTGCATATTTAAGAGTTAGATTCTGTAGTTTTACAAATTCTAAATTGTTAATACCAAGTTCTGTACGGTTACGAATAATAATATCCCAAAAATCTTTTTTATACTCAGTTACGTTAATCGCTAATTGATATCCAGAAGCTAATCTTTCTAACTGGAAAATCGTGAATTTATCAAACCATTTTAATCGGTGTTGCATTTCATCACTAAAGGTATTATTACTTTCACCAGTGGCAATTGCGGGAGCAATATTTTTTCTAATTAATGCTTTATGTAAATAATTAGGAAGATATATTTCTTTATTTAGTAAGTATTTAACTATTTCTACTGAGGGAATTACAGTGAAATCTTGAACTAATTTAGTTATCTTCACTTTCTTTGAATATAAGTAAATAAAATCTTCATTTTTCTTTCTTTTTGCCATTTCTTTTCACTCCTTATGGAACAAGTATATTTCTAAAACTATTATACAATACTATCTTTGGTAAATCAATAGGATATTGCTTTTCCAAGCGATTTCCCTTAAGTAATTTTACATTAATAACTAGTCCTAGTCAAAATCAATGTTTATCTCTTGTTCAATTATCGATTGAATCAATGCAAGATCATTATTTATGCTTTCTAATATGTCAAGATACTCTTCAACAAGTAAATACTGCGATACTTTATGTTTTTGAGCTTCGTAATCTTCTTTTGCTTTTTCATGACTTTTATCTTTTTTGTACTCTTTTTGAACCATTTCTTTTTGTAAATCCAGTAAGATTGTAAAATCTTCTTGCAAAGCGATATTATGGTCAATGACTTTTTCTAATTCCTTAAAGCGAATAACTTCATTATCATTTTTGATTGCTTTTATTAGTTCTTTTAATTTATCCAACTTGCTCACCAAGCATAAACCATGTTTTAGCAGTCGTTACTTTAACTTCAACAAATGTACCAATCAAGGATGCATCTCCTGAAAAGTTAACTAATTTGTTATTTTCAGTATAACCCGCTAAAATCGCATCATTATTCTTGCTAAATCCGTCAACTAAGACTTTAACTATCTTTCCTTCAAATCGTTTTGTTCCTCGTAAATATCCGTCATTTACAATTTTGTTCAGTTTGTATAGATGTTGCTTTTTTTCTTCCATAGTTACATTATCTTCATAATGTTCAGCTGGTGTACCTTCTCTTTTAGAATAGATAAATGTATAGGCACCTTCAAATTTACATTCCTTAACTAAATCTAATGTTTCTTGAAACTGTTCTTCTGTTTCTCCTGGGAAACCTACTATGATGTCTGTAGTCAATGATGCTGTTGGAATATATTTATAGATATTTCTTACTAGTTCTAAGTAAGATTCTTTTGTATATTTACGATTCATTCTTTTCAATACTTCATTACTTCCTGACTGCACCGGAAGATGTATATAAGGCATTAAGTTTCCGCCTTTTGATAGGATTTTTACTGTTTCTAAATTGAAATCTTTTGGATGTGATGTCGTAAAACGTATGCGCGCTATGTCCATTTCATGTAGATCAGTTAACAAGTCACTAAATTTATAATCTATATCAGTAAAATCATTACCATAGCTGTTAACATTTTGACCAAGAAGAGTAATCTCTTGATATCCTTCTAAGATAAGTTCTTTGACTTCCTCTTTAACATGTTCAGGTAGACGACTTCTTTCTTTACCCCTTGTATAAGGAACAATACAATAAGTACAAAATTCATCACAGCCAAACATTATATTAACCCATGCTTTCTTTGTGTTTTCTCTTATTCTAGGCATGTTTTCTACTATATTTCCTTCTTCACTAAACACTTCTATTACCCGTTCTTTTGAAAGGATAACTGTTTCTAAATACTGTGGTAATTTGTAAATGTTATGTGTCCCAAACACTAAATCAACATATTGAAATTTCTTTAATATTCTGTTTGTTACTTTTTCTTCTTGTGGCATACATCCGCATACACCAAGTATTAAATCAGGGTTGTTTTTTTTAAATTGCTTCAATCTTCCCAATTCACCGAACACTCTGTTTTCGGCGTTTTCTCGTACCGCACAAGTGTTTAAAAGTATTAAATCAGCATGTTCTAATGTCTTACTTTCAGTGAATTCTAACTGCTCTAAAATACCGCTAATTTTTTCAGTATCAGCTTCATTAGCTTGACAACCAAATGTTTCAATTCGATATGTCTTATTTTTTCCGAATCCTTTGATATTATAATAATCATTATAATCAATAGTAAGTGTTTCTTTTGTTTTTCGTTTTCTCGCATCTTTAATTGATGGAGTTGTAAAGTATTTACTATAATCTTTTGCCATATTATCACCTTATATTAGTATATCTTATCTTCTTATTTTAGACAAACAAAATGAGTAAGAAATTCTTACTCGTATATGTTTATACCTTTTATCTTCTTAGTCATTGTATCTATAAGTACTGCGTTAAATTGTAATGGACCTATTTTTTCTTCAATTACTCTACTAGTTAGCCCTGTAATAAACTTTTTTACTTGAATATCTTTATTAGCTCCTAAAATACCATATTTTGCTCCTGTCATTCCAATATCGGTAATGTACATTGTCCCTTTAGGAAAAACCATTGCATCAGCTGTCGGTACATGTGTGTGTGTTCCTACTACAGCTGTAACACGACCATCTAAGTAATGTGTTAAAGCTATTTTTTCACTCGTCGCTTCGGCATGGAAATCAATGAAGATATAATCACTTTCAAGATTATTAATAATTTCATTAGCGATTTTAAAAGGATTGTCTAATGGGTCTCCCATAAAAACACGACCCATTAGGTTTATTACTGTAACTTTTTCACCATTAAACTGAATCGTCTTAAATCCTACTCCGGGAACACTTTCATCGTAATTAGCTGGTCGAATTATATTTGAATCTTCTATAAAATCAAATAGTTGTTTATTACGAAATGTATGGTTTCCCATTGTGATTAAATTAACTCCTTGTTTCATTAGTTCCTTATATATTTTTTCGTTGATACCAAACCCTTTGTCAATGTTTTCACCATTAACAAATATTAAGTGAGGTTTATACTCACTTTTCATTTTTGGTAAGTATTTATATAATGCTTCTTGTCCTAGCGTACCAAATATATCTCCAATAAATAATACACGCATAAAATCAACTCTTTTCTAGTAGATTAAAATATCCTTCTCTTATCAATATTCTTTCATAATCCC
Source organism: Candidatus Izemoplasma sp. (assembly GCA_029939615.1). Lineage (GTDB taxonomy): Bacteria > Bacillota_I > Bacilli_A > Izemoplasmatales > Izemoplasmataceae > Xianfuyuplasma. Next base: position 5,462 of record JAOZSP010000059.1, read on the forward strand.
AAAATTGATTATTCTTAATCATTTGCTTAATTTCTGACATTGTTTTATATTCAACATCTCGCACTTCTAATGTATCAAGTTTTAATTCTTTTATCAAGATATCTTCTTTCAATATATAGAGGTCTGTGATGTAATTTGCTTTTTCGTGATTGATAAAATATCTTTTAAGTAGTTGCAAGTTATTTTGATTGATTGTTAATCCAATTTCTTCTTTCGCTTCTCTAATAATCGCTTCTAATGAAGATTCTCCCTTTAAAGCTGCGCCACTTGTCGTAGCCCATTGAAAAGGGATTTGATCGTCTAGTTTGTTACGTTGCTGAATTAGAAATAGGTTATCGCTATTTTTTATCCATATATGAACTACTAGATGATACTCTCCTGGATTATTTGTGTTTCCACGATTCATTGTTTTATGTAGTTTATGAAAATTTTTATCATACAGATCAAATTTCTCCATGTTATCCTCCAATAAGTAAAGCCTTCTAAATAGAAGGCTTTACTTTGCGATATCTTGTGCTCTTGTTTCTCTTATTACTGTTACTTTTATTGTTCCAGGATAAGATAATTGTTCCTCAATTTGTTCTCTAATGTCACGAGCAATTTTGTAAGCCATTGCATCATCAACTTTTGTTGGTTCAACAATTACACGTACTTCACGTCCAGCTTGAATAGCATAAGCATGTTCAACACCATTTACTTTTGTTGAAATGCTTTCTAGTTGTTCTAAACGTTTTATGTATGAATTTAATGATTCACTTCTAGCTCCTGGTCTTGCAGCGCTTAATGCATCTGCTGCAGCAACTAGTACAGCTATAATAGTTTTCGCTTCTACTTCACCATGATGTGATCTTATTGCGTCTACTACTGCTAAAGGTTCTTTGTATCTATTAGCTATATTCATACCAATTTCAACATGTGAACCTTCCACTTCGTGGTCGACTGCTTTACCAATATCATGTAATAATCCTGCACGTTTAGCTAAAACTTCATCTTCACCAATTTCAGCAGCCAAGTTACCTGCTAAGAATGCACATTCAACCGAATGTCTTAAAACATTTTGTCCATAACTAGTACGGAAGTGTAATCTACCTAATAGTTTTACAAGATCAGGATGGATTCTACCGATTCCAACTTCAAATACAGCTTCTTCCCCTTTATCTCTTATAAAACGGTCTACTTCGCTTCTTGTTTTTTCAACAATTTCTTCAATTCTACCTGGATGGATTCTTCCATCAGATACTAATGATTCAATTGTTCTTTTAGCAATCTCTCTTCTTATTGGATCAAATCCACTTAAAACTACCGCTTCTGGAGTATCATCAATAATTAAATCAACACCAGTTAATGCTTCTATTGTTCTGATGTTTCTTCCTTCACGTCCAATTATACGACCCTTCATTTCATCATTTGGTAATGAAACAACACTTACTGTTCTTTCACTTGTTACCTCATGGGCATATTTTTGGATTGAATGTGATAATAGCTGTTTTGCATTTTTATCAGCTACTAATTTTGCGTTTTCTTCTTCTTCCTTAATATAAGCTGCTATTTCACTTGCCATTTCGTCTTCTACTCGTTTAAATATCAAGTCTCTAGCTTGCTCAAGGGTAAATCTTGCAATCTCTAATAATTTTTGGTTTTGCTCAGCAATTAAGTTATCTAGTCTGTTATTTTTGTCTTCTAAAGATTGTTTTTTGCGCTCAATTGTATCTTCTTTTTTATCTAAATTAGTTTCACGTTTATCTAAATTAGAACTACGACGATCAAGAGTTTGCTCACGTTGCATTAATTTATTATCTAGTGCAGCCGCTTCATTCTTTCTGTCTTTTATTTGTTTTTCAAAGTCCAATTTTAAATTGTGAATGTCTTGTTTAGTTTCCAGCAACGTTTGTTTTTTATTTTTTTCCGCTTGCTTTCTTGCGTCTTCAATCAATAGATCAGCTTTTTGGCGAGATTTTAGAAAACCTCTCTCACCAATATAAATACTTAAAATAAATCCTGTTAAAGTACCTATCGCGATAAATGCCAGACCAGAGAAAATGTCTAATGTAGTCACTAATAATGACATACCATCACTCCGTTCTTTTTTTTAATCTTAATTTTAATTCTATAATAATTAACATAACTATAAATTATGAGTAGAAACGTTTTTATAACTATTTTATTATAACAACCTTACCTGTAAAAAGTCAATGAATATAACTACTATTTTCATATCTTAATACATTAAAAAAGTAGTCCAGTCAATTAGGTCGCTTCCGAAACCAATATTGAGCTAACCACAGCTCTAAAATCACTTGTTTTAAAATATAGTTTTGTTCTTTCTCGTAAAAAAAAGGCATGTTAAATGCCTAATTTTTCTCTTATTTTTGATTCTAATTCAATCATTATATTTTCGTTTTCTAATAAGTACTTTTTAACGTTTTCACGACCCTGGCCAATTTTATTACCGTTATAGCTAAACCATGATCCTGATTTATGGATAAGCTCTTCCATAACAGAAATATCAACAATTTCTCCTACTTTAGATACACCTTTACCATAAATTATATCTACCACTAATGTTTTAAACGGAGGTGCTACTTTATTTTTAACAACTTTTACTTTCGTTTTATTACCAATAATATCAGTTCCAATTTTAATTTGTTCACTTCTTCTAATTTCTAAACGAACAGATGCATAAAATTTTAATGCTCTTCCACCTGGAGTTACTTCAGGATTACCAAACATTACACCAACTTTTTCTCTAATTTGATTAATAAAAACACAAATTGTTTTTGATTTACTAATAGCTCCACTTAATTTACGCATAGCTTGTGACATTAGTCTTGCTTGAAGTCCAACATGGCTACTACCCATATCTCCTCTAATTTCTGCTTCAGGTACTAATGCAGCAACACTATCAATAACAATAATATCTATAGCACCACTTCTAATTAAAGCTTCTGTAATTTCTAATGCCTGTTCTCCTGTATCAGGTTGTGAAAGAATTAAATTATCAATATCAACACCAAGT
>JAOZSP010000060.1:0-1227 GCA_029939615.1 Candidatus Izemoplasma sp.
AATTCAAAACGACTATTCAAATCATCAGGATCAAATGATTACTTGAAAGTTTTATCAAATATTTATAATATTGATATAATAAAAAACATGGTATTATTTAAAAACAAAAACCAGTTCTTTAAGATAAGTGGGTATTTAACAAAACCAGCAATAAACCGTTCCTCAAGAACTCATGTTACTGTTATTGTTAATAGAAGAATGATTAAAAACAATAAGATAGTTAACGCTGTAACAGAAGGGTATAAAACATATTTGCCAATTGGTAAATATCCAATTGTATTTCTAAATATTGAGTTAGATCCATTACTAATAGACGTTAATGTTCATCCTCAAAAATTAGAAGTAAAATTCGCAGAAGAAAGAATGCTTTTGTCATTAATCCGTACTACAATAAATGACAAATTGAAAACATTAAGTCTAATCCCGGAAATTAAAGAAGATGTGCCACAATCAACATATAAATATGAAACATTAGATTTAAAAACAGAACCAATTGCAACGCCAAGTCTTGTAAAAGAAGACTTTGTTAATTATATTAATGAGCTTGTAACTAAGAAACAGACAAAAGTCTCAGAAACTTTTGTAAAAACAGAAGTAAAAGAAGAAAAACCACTAGAAGTAAAAGAAACTAATAAACTTCCACGTTTAGAATATATCGGGCAGTACATAGGAACATATTTAATAGCGCAAAATGAAGAAGGACTTTATCTAATAGACCAACACGCAGCCGCAGAAAGAATTCGTTATGAAAACTATCGTAAACTGTTTGGTGGGGTGAATATAGAATCACATGAATTAATTATCCCAATCACATTAAACCTTTCAAATCAGGAAGTATTACAACTAAAAGACCAACTAGAAATCTTTAATCCTTTAGGGATAAAAGTAATAGCTAACGAGCATAATGGAATTGATATATTAGAAGTGCCAACTTGGTATCCAGAAAACTTTGAAAGAGTTTATACCGAAGAAATAGTTAAACAAATACTAGAGGGTAAAGATGTATCAGTTATAAGTTCAAGAGATTCACTCGCAAAAAACTTGTCATGTAAACATTCAATAAAAGCTAATAAATATATCAATAAAAATGAAATAAGTAAATTATTATCTGATTTAGCTAACTGTGAAAATCCTTATACTTGTCCACACGGTAGACCTGTAATTATTAAATTTCATTGAGCCGCTGGTGGTCACGGATACTTTATTGCAAAATCTCCTGAAGAGTTT
>JAOZSP010000060.1:1237-7209 GCA_029939615.1 Candidatus Izemoplasma sp.
ATGTTTAAAAGGATTATGTAATGATAATTGTTATTGTTGGTCCAACGGGAATTGGAAAAACAAACCTTTCAATCGCCTTAGCTAAACATTATAATACCGAAATAATTAGTGGTGACAGTGTTCAAGTATACAAAGAACTAAATATCGGAAGTGCAAAAGCTTCAGCCTTAGAAATGGATGGTATAACACATCATCTAATTGATATATTAGAACCAACTGAAGATTTTAGTGTAGCTTTATTTCAAAAGTTAGTTCGAAACAAGATAACTGATTTTAAGACAAGAGGTATAACACCAATTATTGTAGGTGGGACCGGTTTATATATTAAAAGTGTGTTATATGATTATAACTTTGAAAACACTAAGAGAGATGATAAATTAGGAGATTTATATAGTGATTTATCAAATCAAGAATTACATCAAGTCCTTCAAGAAAAAGATGTAGAATCAGCCTATAGTATTCACCCTAATAACCGTAAAAGAGTATTACAAGCAATAAGTAGAAGTGCTTTAAATAAAGTATCTAATAATAAAAATAAAGATGAAAAATTATATGATTTTGTTATTATAGGATTAACTTTAGAAAGAGAAAAACTATATGAAATAATAAATAATAGAGTAGATAGAATGATAGAAGAAGGGCTGCTTGCAGAAGTTAAGCAATTGTATGATAAGGGAATAAGAAGTAATTGTGTTTCAGCAATAGGGTATAAAGAACTGTATAAATATTTTGATGGTGAATATGCACTTATTGAAGGAATCGCTAAAATAAAACAACATTCCAGAAATTTAGCAAAAAAACAATTAACTTTCTTTAATAATCAATTTGATATAACATGGATTAATTCTGACTTAAATGACTTTAATAATACAATTAACAATGCAATACAAATAATAGAAGATAAGAGGTAGCTTAATGAAAAAAACATTCCCAGATAGATTTAGTGATATCGTAATCTTTTTTATTAGACCAATCGTAACACTATTAATGCAAAGGGAAATGAAGGTAGTTCATGAGGGACCAGTTATAAAAAGAAATCACGAGCCGTTTGTTTTGATTTCTAATCATTTTAATACATGGGATAGTTTTGTCGTAATGGCAAATGTAAAAAAGAATATTCGTTTTGTTGCAACAGAAGTAGCATTTCTTGACTTTTCTAAAAAAATAGGAATGACACATTTAGCAAGAGCTATAAAAAAACGTGTTGGTAAACACGATTACTTAGCAACTAAAAGAATTTTTAAATCACTTCAACAAGGATACGCAGTAGGATTGTTCCCAGAGGGAGATAATACATTCTATGGAGAAACACTAGATATTTATAAATCAACGGGTAAATTACTAAAAAAAGCCAATGTAGATGTAATGCTTATTAAACAACGTGGGGGATATGTATCACAACCTCGTTGGGCTGATTTTTTCGCAAAAAAAGGAACAGTTCATACCAAAACATCAATGTTAATAAAAAAAGAAGAATTACAAGATCTATCTGTTGAAGAGATAAACAATATTGTTAAAAAAGCTATTTATAATAACGATTATGATTTCCAAAGAGAATTAATGTTTAACTTTAATCGTAAAAAACGTGCTGAAGGTATTGAGCGACTTATTTATTACTGTAATAAATGTGGTAGTATTTTAAGTGTTTATGGCGAAGAACATGATATAAAATGTCATAAATGTGGTACTATTGGGACTATCAATGAATTTGAGTTTATCGAAGGAAATGAATTTGATAACCTAGTAGAATACAATCATCTTCAATATAAAAACATTGAAAAAGCAATTAACACCGAGTTTAGTTTTGATGTTACTTTAAATACAGTAGATACAAAAAAATTAAAAAATAAATCATTCGGAACATATAAATTAACTTATAAAGATAAGCAATTATCACTAAGTAACGGAAAGGTAGAATTAACTTTTGAATTAAGTAAAATGAAATATCCAGTAAACACAATGCGTCATAGTTTTAGTTTTGATTATGATGGAATAACTTATAATTTTACTGATATTAGACATCAATTCGTTTTATACGAAATGTGTCGATACTTAAACGGAAGTTACAAGGACTAAAATATGAGATATAAAAATAAAATGGATATGTGGCTAAAGATATTACTTCATTTTTCAGTATTAGTATTTGCTCCAATTATTTTTACAGTCCCAGCAGATGAACGATACATTATGATAATAATTACTGTAGTAATGGCAATAATTATATATCCTTTATTTTGGGGATATTGCGAAATTCGTGATGACTAATTATATATGAAACTTCGCGTGTTTCACTACAAAGTTAAATATGAGAAAATCAAATCAATAAGGCTATGTAAAAACTGGAAATCTTCCATGGCAATGACACATGAAAGAATTGAAATAAAGGAACATGATAAAGGCTCTGTCATGGGTACTTCTTATATAGGACCTGAAGATAGAGAAACATTTTACGAAGAACTAAAAAGACGTTGCTTTAATTTAGAAAAATAACAAGGAGGTGCTTTATGAAAAAACACTTAATTATTGTAATACTTAGTATAAGCACAGTACTAGGATTTATTAACACTGTAACAGTTGATGCAAAGTCAGTTGAACCAAATATGCCTTTAGAACAATATACCGAAATTAACGAAGTTAGTACTTTTAATAATATTGTTATATTTATTAGATTCGCTGATGAAGGATCTTATACAGCACCACATGATTATAACTACTACGATAATATGTTTAATGGTGTAGATCAAGTTAGTTTAAGAGACTTCTTTTTAGAAGTATCTTATAACCAGTTAACAATTAATTCATATTTAATAAATGATGACGATCAAATTATTTTTTATACAGATGATCAACCAAGAGCTTATTATGAACCATACGATATAGTAACAAATACAATTGGGTATAATACAATTGAGCACGATGAAAGAGAACACGAATTGCTTAAAAAAGCAATTGATTATGTTGATGATAATGATTTACTTGATAGCAGCATCGAACTTGATCAAAATAATGATGGTGATATTGATAGTATCTCATTTTTAATAAGTGGAGAAGATAATGGTTGGATGAGTTTACTATGGCCTCATAAATGGCAAATGACTTCATATTATAACTACGTAAGTGGCGAATATTATCCAAATGCACCAACAATTAACGGATTATATGCTTATACTTATACATTTGAACTATTAGGAGATGACACTTCATATTATAATCAAGTAGATGTATCAGTTCTTGCACATGAGACATTTCATTTAATAAGCGCTCCGGACTTATATCATTACTACCGATATGATTGGATTGAGCCAGTAGGATATTGGGGACTAATGGAAAGCCTTGGAAGTGTTCCACATCATATGCTTGGCTATATGAAAGAAGTATATGGAAACTGGATTCAATCAGTAGATGAAATATCTTCTAACGGAACTTATACACTTTATCCTTCACAAGAAAGTGGGAATAACTTGTATCGAATAGATACAGGGTATTCTAATGAATATGTATATATAGAGTATCGTTTGCAAGAAGGATTATACGAATCAGATCTACCAAATAGCGGATTGTTAGTTTACCGTGTAGATGAAGATTACTTTGATATAGGTAATATTGAAGGATACTACCGAAGTGATGGTTCACCAGCAAATGAAATATTCATATTTCGTCCTGGAATAACGGATGTTACTCCACCAATTGAGTTCGAAGATATAAATAATGGCTCTATTGATGAAGATGGTAGTATTGATGATGCTACTATCTCACAAAATAATCTATATGATGAAATGGGAATAGGGACTGACATTCAAATGTTTTATAGTGATGGATCTTTAATGGATATTAAAATCTTTAACGTTGTTGAACATGAGGGTTATATAACATTTGAAGTATCATTTGGAGACGCTTATGTTAGTCTTGTGAATGATTATGAAATTAGTCTTAGAGATAAAGTTAATTTCGTTGAAGCACCAGGAACATATTATGCAGTTACAATTGAAAACATTAATACAGAATATGAAACATATTACACACTTGACGGTACAACTCCAACAAATAGTAGTACAGAGTATACAGGTGGAGAAATTGAAATAGATAGCACTAATAGTTATTTACAAGTTGCTTTTTATTCTGAAGGTATCCAAGTATCTTCTTTAGAACAATATTTCAGATTTGTATCTAAATTTGAAACATCACATAGTGGATACGGGAATGATAAGGTAGAATATTGGTATTTAAACTATGAGAAACTTACACAGTATTCAATTACCTTTAATGACCAATTTTATTTAGAGGATTTATGTGATTTTTTATATATTAATGCAAACGATGAAGTTACATCATATACAATTGATGATTTGAAAAATGTTGAACTAGAGTACATTAACTTTGGAGTCCTTTTCAAATTAGTAACAGATAGTTCAATCGATACTGATTATGGGTTTAAAGCAGAAATTGCAATTGAACATGTTTTTGAAGGAATAGGCTATTACATGAATAATGATTCAGAACTGGAAATAGATGTTAATTCTGGATGGGTAGACCCAGAAATAGAGTTAGTTGGTGAAGGTAGTAATACTGCTTATTACACTGTAGAAAGTGATGTATTATTAGATACAGTAGGTGATTATTCTATTACATATAGGATATATGGTGATGATGATATTTTGATTGACACATTAGTTAGAAACGTAGCTATTAGAGATTTATCAAAACCAGTAGTAACTTTATTAGGACCAACTACTATCCATTTAGAAGTATTCGAAGATTATATTGAGTACGGTGCAACTTATTCTGATAATTACACCGTTTCAGAAGAAATGGCAATAGTAAATAACGTTAGAAATGATAATGTATCAGTATATCAAGTATATTATCAAATCACAGATAACGCTGGAAATAAAAGCGACGTTGTTATTAGATATGTATACGTTCAAGATACTACTGATCCTACAGCGGAATTAAATATCGGACTTGATACAATATACATTGGAGAAGAACATGTTGACGGTTCAGTAACTGCTTATGATAATTATTTTGACCGTACAACAATTGAAATGGAAACAGATTTAGACATAAATACTCCAGGAGAGTATTTAATGGTTTACAATGTTATAGATGCTTCAGGAAACACTATCGTTTTAAGACGTTTCATAAATGTTGTTGAAAGAGAAGATAATATTTCAATTGATTTTACATGTGAGGCATCAATTCATACTTATAAAGTAGGAGATTTATTACATATTCCTGCATGTTCTATAAACGATGATTCAGATATAAATGTTGATACATCAAACGTTGATATGACAACCCCTGGAACATACGAAATCATCTACTCAACAGAAATAAATGAAGAAACATATGAGTATAAAACATATATATTCGTACTAGAAGAATATCAAATAGAACTACATTACTTTGATAATAGAAAGGAGTTATACCTATGAAAAAGATAATTATAACTCTATCATTACTATTCTTGTTGTCAGCTTGTAATGTTCAAAATGAATACAGTGTAGAACTTAACCCTGGAAAAGATGTAATATCTTTAGGAGAAGACTTTATTGATGGTGGATGTTTTCTATATTTAAACGAAGCAAAATATACAATGGAAGTTTCACTAGATAATCTTGAAATTGATGAAGTTGGTCAATACGAAATTACATATTCAAAATCAATTGATGAATACTCATATCAATGTATAAGAAATGTTAAAGTAATTGATGATGTTAGCCCAGTAGTTATACTAAACCCTGGAATTGATACAATTGCTTTAGATAGCGAACACACAGATGCAGGTATTACAGCTGTAGATAACTATTCAACAGATTTAGATGTAGTCACTACAAGTGATCTCGATGTTTCACAACTAGGGAGTTATACAATTACTTATACAGTAACAGACGAATTTGATAATGAAACTACAATTATAAGATACATTACAGTAATTGCGTCATCATAGAGTTTAAAGGAGGTAATACATG
>JAOZSP010000060.1:7219-8252 GCA_029939615.1 Candidatus Izemoplasma sp.
AGTTGTTCTCATGGTTGTATTTATTGTGATTCAAGAAGTAAATGTTATCAAATAAACCATGTTTTTGAAGATATTGAAGTAAAAGAAAACGCCATTCTATTATTAGAACAAGCGTTGATGAAAAAAAGGAAAAAATGTATGATTGCAACAGGATCTATGACTGATCCTTACATCCCTCTTGAAAAGAAACTAGAAATGACAAAAAAATCATTAGAAGTTATTTATAAATATGGTTTTGGTGTAACAGTAATAACGAAATCAAATACCATTTTAAGAGATTTAAAGCTATATAAAAAGATAAACGAAAGATCAAAAGTTGTAATTCAGATGACACTGACAACTTACGATGAGAAATTATGTAAAATACTAGAACCAAACGTCTCAACCACAAAAGAACGATTTGAAGCACTACAAGTATTTAAAGAACATAATATTCCTACAGTTGTATGGATGTCACCAATATTACCTAACATAAATGATTCCTTAGAAAATATTAAAGGAATACTAGACTACTGTATAAAAGCAGAAGTAAAAGGAATAATCTGTTTTGGAATAGGACTTACGTTAAGAGAAGGAAATCGGGAATACTACTATAAGAAATTGGATGAACATTTCCCCGGATTAAAAAATCAGTACATTAGAAAATATGGGAATGATTATGAAATTGGTTCTCCTAATTCAAAAAAACTAATGGACTATGTAATAAAAACATGTAAACAACATAATATTATGATTAATCCAAATGAAATATTTTTATATTTAAGTGAGTTTCCAAGTGAATATGATCAACTAAAATTATTCTAAAAAAAGAAGATTTCAATTTGAAATCTTCTTTTTTTGATAATATTCAATATTAGAAAATATCAATGAAAATAAAACTTATGTGCTGTGTTATAATTAATTTAATAGGAGTGATTCAAATGAATAATCTGTTTAAGAGTAATAGGCAATGTGTTTATGCAAAAAACGGTGTTATAGCTACGAGTGAAGGATTAGCTTCACTCGCAGGATTAGAAATATTGAAAAAAGGCGG
>JAOZSP010000061.1 GCA_029939615.1 Candidatus Izemoplasma sp.
ATAGAAATAGTCATCAAAATGAATCCCATCAATATCATAATTCGAAGCTAATTCAACTATAGAATCAATAACAAATTTCTTAACTTCTTTTTTACATGGATTTAATATTAACTTACCGCCTTTATCTAACACAATAACTTCTGGATGTTTTTTCGCAAAGTTATTATCATCGCATGTTTCTAAGTAATCATCAATGGATAACTTCCCATTCGTTGAAATACGATATGGATTACACCAAGCGTGAAATTCTAACTTTCTTAATCTCGCTTCATTAATAACCCATTTTAAAACATCAAAAGGAGGTTTTTGTCCTTCTTTTCCTGTTAAGTATCTACTATATGGATTTAATTTTGATTCATAAAAAGCATCATTATTAGTTCTTACTTGGAAAAAAATACTATTTAAATTAAATTCTTTAAAAGTATCAAATAAGGTAATTACTTTTTCCTTATAATCTTCAACATCTTCTACTGTTGGTAAATCAATATTAACAACATTAGATATCCACACACCTCTAAAATCTTTAGAGATATAGTTTTTTGGAATAACAACTTGCTTTGTTGTATCTAAATAGTTAATTGGTTCATTACTGTCTTTAAATTTAAATAATTTCATTCTTTCACCTCAAAATAATAGTCTAAGTATTGACGATGTGCTTTAACTAAATCTTTAAATACTAGTTTTGCATTTTCAATTGATTTTACAAATGGATTAATTTGTAATGCTAGTAATGCTTTATCAAGATTCTTCTCATAAATAGCGTCTACTAATAACTCTTCAAACGCTTTTGTCTCTTGAATTATTCCTCTTATTTGAACAGGTAATTTTCCAATATGAACAGGAATTGGCCCATCCTTAGTTATACGACAAGTAATCTCAATCGCACAACCTTCTGGTAAATCAGTTATATGTCCTTTATTACCTGTATTTACTACTTGATAATCTCTTTTATCATTATATATTGAACTTATTACATTACATGCTACATCGCTATAATAAGCTCCTCCACGTTCTTCTAGTTCTTGTGGTTTAACTTTCAAATTAGGATCTTTATACTTCTCAAATAAACTAGCTTCTATCTTTTTCACAAGTTCCGCTCTTGTTTCACCGTTTTTATAACTAACTAAAAACTTTTTTAACATCTCATCATAGTAATACGTATATTTATGATAAGGACTTGGATAAACTCCTAACTCCTTAACAAACTTATAATCCCAAGCTAACGGATCAATATTTTTCATTGTTATTTGTTTTTTGTTTATATCTTCAATAATTTCATCAAGACGATTTTTACCATGATGAAATACATTTAAAACATAAGACATATGATTTAATCCTGCAATATAAGGTATTAAATTTTTTGTTTTTGTATTTAATACACTTGCAAAATGAATTTGAAGATTAATTGGCACATTACAAACACCAACATATTTATCAAAATCAGCATATCTAAATACTGCTTCACTTACAACACCTGCAGGATTAGTAAAATTAATAAGCCATGCATCTTTACAAAGTTCTTTAATATCTTCAATAATATCGTAGATTACTGGAACTGTTCTTAAAGCTTTAAAAACTCCACCAGCTCCATTTGTTTCTTGTCCTAACATTCCATATTTAGCTGGTATTCTTTCATCAAGAATACGAGCATCTAGCTGTCCCACACGGAACTGGGTTGTTACGAAATCAGCATTTTTTAATGCTTCTCTACGATTTAATGTTAAGTGAATATTAATTGGAACATTTGCTTCTTTAACCATTCTTTTAGCTAATTCACCAACAATTTGTAACTTCTCATTTCCTTCTAAAATATCTACTAACCAAATTTCACTAACCGGTAATTCATTATGCCTTTTAATGAAACCTTCAATTAGTTCAGGAGTATATGATGATCCTCCTCCTATAGTAACTATTTTAATTCCTGTTTTCATAGAAAACCCAGCTTTCATTTTAGATTTTTTTCATGAACATCAGTTTGTTTAATATTTAATTCATCTAAAGCAGCTAAGTACGCCCCAATAACAGGTTTATATTTTGGTCTTACAATATATGCTTTAGGACATATTTTATTTAAACTAATAATAAACTCATCTAATAGTAATGATGATTTTCCAGAAAACACTCTTCCTCCTACAACAACAGGAACTTCCTCTTTTTCAATTCCAACTTGTCTAATTACTCCAGCAGTTTGATACCCCAAAGTTTTTCCAACTCTAATTAAAATCGCTTGTGATACTTCGTCTCCTAATATCGCACAATCATTAACTATCTTTGTTAATTCGCCAAATTTAATTCGGTCTACATTGTTTACCGGATAAAACATATCAACAATATCATCCATGCTTTTAACACTAAATAATCTAAGTGCTTCATCTTTAAGTATTGTATCTTTATATGTTAATTCATCTGCTCTAAAAGCGTAATGCAAAGCTTCTCTAGCGATATCTAATCCACCACCATAAATCCCTAAAGTAAATCCTAAAGATCTTAAAATAGCTCTTTCTCCTTGATGATTAATGGCGGCACTATTAGTACCTGTTCCTGAAATAGCAACTGCTCCAAAAGGCTCTTTAAGTCCACTTCTCATAATAATCCATGCATCATTTACAACTTTAAAAGGAACATTGTTAAAAATAGTAGCACATGCTTCATTTAACTTATCAAAATCAGATTCTAAATCAGCTCCTGATAACCCTAAATATATTAGCTCAATATCACTATCATCAATCTTTAAAACCTGTTTAGCATCCAAAAATAATCCACCAATTACTTGTTTAAACTTATTTCCACCAATTGATTGATGATTTGAACCTTCACCAATTTTATCGAAAAAGATTTTACCTTCTAAATTTAATACCATGATGTGAGTTTTACTTCCACCACCATCATAAGCAATAATATATTTCATAAGATCATCTCCGCTAATTTAATTAGCCTTCTAATACATAATTTACTTGTCCTAATATTACATTTCTACGTGCACCAGTTGCACTTTTAACATTAGAATAATTCATATTTAATGTTTCATTTCCCAAAATAACAAATGCAAGAGCTTCCTTCATAGAACTATCATATCCAATATCTTCTAATTTAAGAATCTTAATTCCTTGAAGATTTTCCCCTATAAGTTCTAGTAGAAAATCATTATAAACTCCACCACCAGAAATTATCATTTCATCTACCACAAGATCATTAAGAATGAACTTCTTATATTCATTCGCAATTGAAATTGCTGTAAAGTGAGTAAAAGTGCAAACAATATCTTCATTGTTTGCATAATTAAATTTTTTTATGATTTTATCAGTTTTAATATCTCCAAAATCTTCTCTTCCCGTTGATTTTGGAGGTTTTAAACTAAAATATTTATTTAATAGTAATTCATCTAACATCTTCGGAATTACTTTTCCTTTTCTCGCGATTTTTCCTAAGTCATCATATTTAAGATTAAATAACTTTTTACAAGCATAATCAATCATCATATTACCAGGACCAGTATCAAAAGCAAAAACATCATTAACATTACCATTTTTAGGTAATACTGTAACATTGGAAATACCACCAATATTATTCAAAACACGAGTCTTCTCATTATCCTTAAATAACACAAAATCAGCATAAGGTACTAAAGGAGCACCTTGTCCGCCTACAGAAATATCAGAACTTCTAAAATTTGATATTACAGTTGTATTACATAAATTCGCAATTATTGAGCCTTCACCTAGTTGTAAAGATGATCTAACATTTTCATTCTCATCATTTGTAATATGGTAAATAGTTTGCCCATGAGAAGCAATGAAACCAATATTCTTTAAATCAATATTATTATTTTCACAAATCTTTTTAACGCATTTAGCGTAAGCATATCCTAGTTCAAAGTTTAAACTGCATAATAATTCAGAATTACTTTCTTCTAAACTAATCCCTTTTCTTACTCTTTTCAGTAGTTTATCATCATAATCAAAAGTTTCAAAAGCAACAACTTCTACTTTTGTACTGGAAAAAGAGCCTTCAATTTTAGCTATTACAACATCAATTCCATCTAAAGATGTACCACTCATAATACCTACAGCTAATTTTCTCATATTATCACGCCTATCATATCCTTATTATAAATTAAATTACTTATAAATCAAAGCAACGAAAAAATTTAGGTTGTTTTTTTCAAAAAAAAAAAAAAAAAATCTGTTTCTAAACGTACAATATATATTTTTTAATACCCTAAGAAAATTAAAAAGCTCATTACTGAGCCTTTTAACGTTATCTTTTATATTTTTTAAATGTTCTATATGTTCTTTCAAGAGTTTTTACTGATCGATCAATATCAATAAAAGCACAGTTAGTAAATAAGGCATCAATAACAGCTAACTGTGATATTCTTGAAGTCATCGCAGCACTTCTAAACTCCTCTTCTAAAGATGATGTATATAAAACAATATCTGATAGATCAGCTAATAAGGAAGACCCTAATTTTACAACACTTATAATTTTCGCTTTATTATCTTTAGCTACTAAAGCGGCACTAATAATCTCTTTTGTAGTTCCAGAATTTGAAACAAAGATAACAACATCATTTTGATTGATAAAAGATGCATCTACTAACTGTTCATGAGACTCCCCTTGAGCAATACAAAATTTATTAATTCTTCTTAATTTCATCTCTAAATCTTTACAAACCAAATATGAAGATCCTTTTCCAAAAATTAAAATTTTACGAGCTTTCATAATAATGTTCGCAGCTTTACCCAACGATTTTTCATCATGTAATTTTAATGTTTCTTCTAAGATTCTAATATTATTCTCTATTACTATTCTTCCTTGGTTTGATGATTTAGTTAAAATTACATCTTTGTATTCCCTGCTTTCAGGTATTTCAACTTTTGCATTAGCTAAGATAAAATCAATTTTAAAATCTTTAAATCCATTATATCCTAACTTCTTACACATTCTAACAACTGATGCAGGAGATGTATAAGCTGCTTCAGCAATTTTCTCAACATTAAAGTTTCGTAAAACTGATTTATTTTCAATCAAATAATCAAGAACAACTCTTTCTGCCATACTTAAATCTTCTTTGTATTTCAGCATATTAAGCATAATGCTCATTTACTCACCTCTACAATTCAATAATTTATTATATTTATAATATAATCCGTTAAAGCTATATAAATTATACCATTACCACTGAAAAAAAGTAAGTGAATTCGTACATGTTTTTTCAATGGTTACTTTCGTCCTACTATTTCCACCAAAAAAGGGCTTCAAAAGCCCTTTTACAGAATAGAGGTACTATCTCTATTAAAAAGAAGAAAAGAATGAGATATTATCTATATGATTTTTCCCGGATTTAAAATATTATTAGGATCAAAAACTTGTTTAATCCCCTTCATTATAGCAATTTGTTTTGGACCTACTTGCTGTTCTAAATACTCTTTTTTAGCGAAGCCAATTCCGTGTTCACCTGAAACTAAACCACCAAAACTAAATGCTTTTTCATACATTTTTTGAAAACCTTTTTTTATTTTGCTTTTCCATTCTTTATCACTTAATTCATCTTTACAGAAGTAAATATGAAGATTACCATCACCTGCATGTCCAAAATAAGGAATTCTAATGCTTAACTCTTTACTTACATCTTCTGTAAATTGTAAGAATTCACTAATATGTGATCTTGGTAAAACAACATCACATTCATCTATTTCTGTAGTACTAGCTTTTATTGCTTCTAAAAATGCTCCTCTAGCACTCCATACACTATCTAATCTTTCATCTGTGTCTACTAAATAAACATCAATTGCTCCTAGACTGTTTATACAAAGATTACTTAATGCTTCAACATCACTATCAATTTGGTGGTTGTTATTCCCATCATAACTAACTAGTAAATAATCACTATAATCAGCGTTAGGTATTTTCTTACCTAAAAACTCTTCACTAAAATGAAGTGATTGTTTTTCTAAATACTCAACAGCTGTAGGAATAGAATGTTCCATTATTACTTTAGGAACTGCGTTTATAGCATCTTCTCTATTTTTAAAAGGAATTAATAAACTTACTGATTTTTGTGGAAGAGGAACTAATTTTAAAGTTGCTTCTACAATTATACCTAATGTTCCTTCACTACCAATAATTAAATCCTTAATTGAATATCCTGAACAATCCTTAACAATTTTACCACCGGTAACGATAAGTTCACCATCAGGAGTAACTACTTCTAACCCACGAATCCAGTCTCTTGTAACTCCATATTTCACAGCACGCATTCCACCAGCATTAGTAGCAATATTACCACCAATAGTTGCACTTTTTTCACCTGGATCTGGAGCATAAAAATAATTGTCTTCTTCAACATATTCCGAAATCTCCATTAGTAAAACACCTGGCTCTACACGAAGTGTCATATTAACTTTATCTAATTCAATAATTTTATTCATTTTAGTAGTATCAAGTAGTATTCCTCCAAATATCGGAACACAAGCTCCTACTAAACCTGTACCACTACCACGAACAGTAACAGGTATTAAATTTTCATTTGCGTATTTCATTAATTCCATAATTTGGAATTTATCCGATACAACAACATGAACCTCAGGATATGAAAATACTGTTCCTAGTTCATCATGTGCTAAATCTTCAGCAATTTCATTTTTCAAGAAAACAAATTCTTCTCCAACAAGATTTTCTAGAAAATCAAAATCAGTTTTATTCATTTTTTTATATTCCATCATTTCACCTGCAATACTTGATCCAATAAATCATTTAATTTGGGAAGAACTTCAAAAATATCTCCTAAAATTGAATAATGACTTATATCAAATAATTTATTGTGTTCATCTTTATTTACCGAAATAATTAGTTCCGCTTCTTTCATTCCTTCAATATACTGAACAGCTCCACTAATACCTAAGTTAATAATAAGTTTAGGCTTAACAGTTCTACCACTTAACCCTATTTGTTTTCTAGCATCAAACCAGCCATTTTCAATTAATGGTCTAGTACATGCTAATTCAGCATTTAATCTTTTCCTTAAAGGTTCAATTAAATCTAAATCTTTTTTCTTTTTAAAAGCACGTCCTAAAGCAATAATAATTTCAGCATCGCTAATATCGTTTACTTGTGGTTTCTCAAATGATTCTAAAAGTTTAATTGTTGTTTCTTTATTAATTGAACTACTTCCCTCACGACAGATTTCACCAAAAGGTTTCACAAGTTCTGGCTCATTAAACATTTTATATCTTATTGTTGCTAATTGAGGACGATGATTAGGAGTATTTATTTTAGCCATAATATTACCACCAAAAGCTGGTCTAATTTGTAATAAATCACCTTCATCAGTAATATCTAACATCGTACAATCTGCTGTTAATCCTGTTTTCAACCTTGCAGCAACTCTTGGTGCAAAACTTCTACCTTGTGAGGTACCACCAAATAAAATAATATTTACCATATAATTCTTATAAAATTCTTCAATAACGTTTGTATATACTTCAACATTAAAATCTTCATAACTATCATCTTCATAAACAAAGATTTTATCTACTCCAAATTTCATAGTTTCTTCAACAATATGTGAAACATCGCTACCAATCAAAATTGCATAAACTGGCTCTTTAGTTTTTAAAGCTAACTCTTTTGCTTTACCAATAAGTTCATATGATACACGATGAACTTTATTGTTTCTTTGTTCTATATAAACGGTAATACCTTTATACAATGTTTTATCAATTTTTTCTTTTGTTTCTTCAATAAATTCACAAATTCCCTTTGGTCCTTTTTTAACACAAATTTTACATACTTTACAAGCAGCATTAATTGATAAATGAGAATCAATGTAATCAAAAGCATTAAAAGGACAAATATCAATTAATTCTTGAGCTAACTTATCATTAATAATATCGTTATTTACTTTTATATAACTCATAATACCACCTATAAAAATCGACTTTCTTTTAATAAATCAATAATGCTTTGTGATAACTTATCAGGATCACCTTTTATTAACACAGAATCATTATTTTTAATTGGAGGGAATATTTCATCTACTTGTGTTGGAGATCCATTTAACCCATAATTATCGGGGTTTTTATCTTTTAAATCTCTTAATGAAACAGTATTTATTTTATAATTTTTTAATTTTACTTTTCGACGATAT
>JAOZSP010000062.1 GCA_029939615.1 Candidatus Izemoplasma sp.
AGTTTCAAACAATCAAAAAGCTGAATTAATGAAAGCTGCACGTATTGACGCTAGAATAAAATCTTTAAGTGAAGAAATTGAAATGTAAAAACCTTTGACAAACATTGAAAAAGTTATATAATTATTATTGAAATACAATGAGAAGGACAAGGTTAATAAAATGCATATTTTATAGAGAAGTAGAATGGTGGAAACTACTAAATATGATTATTAATTACTCCCTTTGAGTAGGACTTGAAAAAGTTTCCCGTAAATCTTACGTTACAAGATAGAGTGCCTAGTTTACTAGGAACAAAGGTGGTACCACGGAGATAATTCGTCCTTATTTTTTAAGGACGATTTTTTATTACAAAAAAATGAAAGAAGGTATTAATATGATAAAAATTAAGTTTCCTGATGGCAACTTCAAAGAATTTAGTCAAGGAACAACTATTGAGCAAATTGCAGGAAGTATATCATCAGGTTTAAGAAAACAAAGTGTTGCCGGATATGTGAATGGAGAGCTATTTGATCTTAATAGACCGATTTTAGAAGACGCAGAAATTAAAATTATAACTAAAAAAGATCAAGAAGCATTTGAAGTGCTAAATCATAGTGCTGCGCATTTATTAGCTCAAGCTGTTAAAAGAATCTATCCGAATGCTAAATTTGGTGTTGGACCTGCTATTAGAGAAGGGTTCTATTATGATATTGATGCTGGTGAGATAATTAAAGAAGAAGATTTGATCAAAATTGAAAAAATGATGAAAAGAATTTCACAAGAGCAAACACCAATAACAAGAAGAGAACTTCCTAAAGATGAGGCTCTTGCATTTTTTAAAGATGATAAATACAAAGTAGAACTAATTAGTGATTTACCTGAAGGTGAAATTATTAGTTTGTATACACAAGGTGAATTTACTGATTTATGTCGTGGTGGACATATTGGGAGCACTAAAAACATCAGATTTTTTAAACTGTTAAGTTTAGCTGGTGCTTATTGGCGTGGAGATAGTAATCGTGAACAACTACAAAGGATTTACGGAACAGCTTGGTTTAATGAAGATGACTTAAAAAGACATATTAAAGTATTAGCTGAACGTAAAGAAAGAGATCATCGTAAACTAGGTAAGGAGCTAAAAATATTTGAGTTAAGTTATGACGCTGGACAAGGGTTAGCGTTATGGCTTCCAAACGGATATACAGTTCGAAAAGTATTAGAAGATTATGTTTATAAACTTGAAAGAAAAGCAGGATACCAACATATTAGTACTCCAGCATTAGGAACTAAACGTTTGTACGAGATTAGTGGGCATTGGTCTCATTACCGTGATAATATGTTTCCAGTAATGGAAAGAGATGGAGAAACATTTGTTTTGCGTCCAATGAGTTGTCCACATCATATGATTGTTTATAAATCAGATTTACGTAGTTACCGTGATTTACCTATCCGCTATGCTGAAATCGTTACACAACATCGCTACGAAGCTAGTGGTAGTTTAAGTGGATTAGAACGCGTACGTGCAATGACTTTAACTGATGCTCATTTATTTGTTAGAGAAGATCAAATAAAAAAAGAAGTTTTAGATGCTTATAATCTAATTTTAAAAGCAATAAAAGATTTAGAGTTAGAAATAGAGTATGTAGAATTGGCTTTAAGAGATAAGTCAAAAGATAAATTCCATGACGACGATAAATTATGGGATACAGCTGAAAAATTACTAAAAGAACTATTAGCTGAAGAAAATATTGAATACACTGAGATGAAAGGTGAAGCAGCATTTTACGGACCTAAAATCGATATCCAAGTCCGTACAGCCATGGGGCATGTTATCACAATGTCTACAGTACAACTAGATTTCTTACTTCCAGAAAGATTTGACTTAACATATATTGGTAGTGATGGTGAAAAACATAGACCTGTGGTAATCCATCGTGGATTAATATCTACTTGGGAACGATTAATGAGTATCTTATTAGAACAATATAAAGGAGCATTTCCAACATGGCTTGCTCCAATACAAATAAAGTTAATACCAGTTAGTTTAGATGCTCATACAAGTTATGCTAAAAACCTAAACGATTTATTCATCGATTATGACTTAAGAAGTGAACTGGATTTACGTGAAGAAAAATTAGGATATAAAATTCGTGATGCACAAACTAATAAAATACCATATCAACTAGTAGTTGGAGACAACGAAGTAGGATCAAACTTAGTAACTTATCGTAAGTTTGGTAAGAAAGAACAAACTACCGTAACTGTAGATGAATTTATCAATATGGTTCAAAAAGAAATTATAAGCAAAGGACACTAAATGAAGAAAGTACTCAAAATTGTATTAATGATTGTATTATTTGTTTAGATTGTTGGATTTGTCGAAAACGTATTAGATATTGAGATTGAACCTTATTACTTATTTATGATATTCGTTCTTATTGTATCAAGTATGGGCTTCTACAACAAAAATAAATAGAGTGAATCATATGATTCACTCTATTATCTTCAACATTTTAATAGTGTTGACCACTATTAAAAAACTTTCAGTGATATATCATATGCTATTCAAACAGATCCATAGAAGATATACGCTTTATGAGTATGAGTGAGATTACAAAATTAAATTGAAATAAGGGTAAAGAAAAAAATCATAGTACATGAATCGAGCAAATAGCAGTATTTGGAAATAGAAAACAAAGGAATGCAAATCTCAATAAAGAATTATCAAAGTAGTAAGTAGTCTTTGAAAGTAAAAAAGAAAAATAGTGGAAATATGAAAAAAAATACAGGTAAAATGGTAATCAGGTATTCTCTAAGAGGCTCAAAAATATAGTGATTTATAGCTGTTAAGGAGTCAAAGAAACATGACCAATTCAATAATAAATAAATCAACGTTAACTTAAAAAGCGTTATATCTTATTTTTAAACCTACATAAACTATTGACCTTGAAAATATCAATCTATTGGTGATTATTATGTTTTCCTTAGTATAGTTAGCAAAAAAAATAGAACTTTTTCCCAAAAGATCTATTTTTTTTGTAGGTTTAATATGAAGTTTTCATCTGGATCAATGTAGATGGTCTTGTTATTTTTGTATGTTACGAAACTATTGATTTTACCAGGAACCTTTTTTATGTACCGAACTTCAAGATAATCAACTGGAACACTTCCGGAGGTCTTCATCTTAGAAAAGTGGGCTGCGAGTTGAGCTGCTGTACGGATTGTTTCTTCCTCTAAAGGAAATGTCTTCCTAGTGACCACGTGACTCCCGGGCGCACCTTTCACATGAAACCATATCTCGTTGTGTTTCGCTAATTTATGAGTAATATGTGAATTTTGCAGATTATTTTTCCCAACTAGTATTTCTATTCCTAAGTCATCATAGTATGTTTCAAAATTTGGTTTAGTTTTTTTCCTTTTGAATTTGAATGAACGTTTTATATACTTTTTGTCTACTAATTCATCCTTAATCTCTTCAATATCCTTTAGTGAAGCATTATCAATTTGATGCATTAATTGGTTAAAGTATCGAAGTTCTAATTTTGCTTTAGCTATTTGCCTATTTATGTGTGGAATACTCATCTTCATTTTTTTATATCTTTTGAAGTACTTCTTACTATTTTCTATTGGGGATAACTTATTGTTTAACTCAATTGTTATTTCCTCGTTTGAATAATAGTTATTACAGGTTAAGGTATTGTCACCTTTATTTATCGTGTGTAAGTTTGTTTGAATTAATTCTCCTTTAATTCTAAATGAATCTCTTTTCTCTGTCCCTCTTAGATCAGTATTTAGTTTATCAATTTTGTTGTCTAAACGCGAAATATAGTTTTTAATGAATTTTACCGTATCCTTAGATTTCTGTTTTATTATATCTATAGTGTCTCTGTCATAATAGTATCTATCAACGACTTTGTTGACATTGTCAAAATTTAACCTGTCACCTTTTTTATTCTTGATATCCGTAAAATAAAAATGGTCTCGTTTGCTTGATATTAACACTGGATTTCTTTCTGATAATATATTAGAAAATATGGTTTTTATAGGCAAAACGGAATTCTCAAATCGGTACATTATTTCAGCTGTTATTAATGGGCTAAACCCCATAAAATTCGATAGTATTTTTTGATAATTGATATTATCTGGATTATCTAGAAAGATATTTCTCTTTGTTTCATTATAAGGATTTATCTTATCTGTATACGGAAATTCATATATTGCACCTGGAAAAAGAGTGCGCTCATTTCCATCGAAAGGCATTTGATGTTTAATAGACTCCATTATTTTGAAATCATTTGATGTAATTATCAGATTAGAATGTCTTCCCATTACTTCGACTATAAGATTCTTGATTGATAAATCACCAAGTTCATTTCTTTTTTTGATTTCAAAAACGATTACTCGATCATTTCCCTTTTGATATATTGTGTTAATTATTCCACCTTCTAGATGTTTTCTAAGAAACATACAAAAAGCAGGAGGAGTATTTGGTTTTTCGTATTTCATCTCTGTTAGATGGATTCTTGAGTAATTTGGTGAACTACTAATTAACAATTGTTTTTTTCCTTGCTTGGTATTTATATTTAGAAGCAAATCATACTTAGAAAGCTGGTAGATTTTGATTATTCTACCAGTAATTAGTATTTCATTAAATTCTTTGGTCAAGTGTCTAACTATATTTCCATCTAAACTCATATTTATCACCGAAATAATTATAACATAAATTAAAAAAATTAAAAAAGTGTTTTCAAATCCTTACATTTTCCTATAAATAATGTTATGATATATAATAATTAATATAATAATTAATATAATAATGGCTGTTCTAAAGGAGGGACACTTTAATGAAACTCAATGAACGAGGGTTATTAGTAGTTATAAGCGGTCCTTCTGGGGTCGGTAAAGGTACTGTTAGGAAAGCTTTGTTTGAAATAGAGGGTCATGATTTAGTTTACTCAATATCAATGACAACAAGACCACCACGCGAAGGTGAAGTAGATGGTGAAGACTATTACTTCGTTTCCAAGGAAGAGTTTGAAAGAAGGATAAAAGAAGATAAATTCTTGGAATATGCAGAATTTGTTGGTAATTACTATGGGACACCAAAAGATAAAATTGATGAGCAAATTGATTTAGGTAAAGAAGTCGTATTAGAGATTGAAGTTCAAGGAGCTTTACAAGTTCGTGAAAAAGCTAAAGATGGAGTATTTATTTTTATTGCTCCACCAACAAAAGAAGCTTTATTTCGTAGATTGTTAAGACGGGGAACAGAAAATCCTAAATCGATTCAAAATCGTATGGATAAAGCAGAAAGAGAATTTCCATTAGCGCATAAATATGATTATATCGTGGTAAACGATGAAGTAACTAACGCTGCTGATAGAATCATTGCTATCATTCGTGCTGAACATGCGAAAACAGAAAGAGCAATATACAAATACAAAGAAATGTTGGAGGTAAAATAATTATATGAAGAACCAAGACGGATTACGTTATCCATCAATTGATAATTTATTAACGAAAATCGATTCTAAATACAAATTGGCATATACAAGTGCTAAAAGAGCAAAAATAATTAAAGAAGAAGAATATGTATCGATTGACCCAAAATGCAGTAAACCTGTAGGGATTGCATTAGAAGAAATTCTAGCAGGAAAAATCAAAATTGACTTTGAATAAAAAAATAGAAATCATTCTATTTTTTTTATTTTGTCCTCATTTGGGCCGTAAATTATGTTATAATAGTCTATGATAAATTTAATATGGAGTTGACAACATGAATGACAATTTTAAGAACCTATTAAAACAATTAGATTTACTTGATAAAACTGATATTTATCATGGAGATTTAATTCAAATTATTGCCGATTCAGCCAACAATAGTTGGCTTTTTGAAGTAGAATTTGATGAACCGATTTCAATAAGTGACTTTGAACTGTTCCATAAGAGGATTCAGTTACTACCTCACAAAATTAGTTCGATAAAC
Organism: Candidatus Izemoplasma sp.; assembly: GCA_029939615.1. GTDB lineage: Bacteria > Bacillota_I > Bacilli_A > Izemoplasmatales > Izemoplasmataceae > Xianfuyuplasma. The sequence goes on from JAOZSP010000062.1 coordinate 5,967, forward strand.
GAAGCAGAATTAAGTGTGAAATATAAGAAAAATGATTATAAAAGACTAACTGACTATTACGATTTTGTTTTAAAGAGGTTAGCAGAATCAAAACCTCGTTTTAATGCTATAGTTGACTTTGATATTGAACAGAATAAAAATCGAATTGAAGTAGTGTGTCCAAAAGATGGGACATTTGTTACAAATATGTTATATGAAATTAAAAGTAACCTTCTTAGAATGGGATACGATGTTTTTTTAGCGACTAGAGTTTGTAAGGAACAACCTCTAATAAAAGATCGTATAGATAAGGAGTCTTCTAATTTTCATAATGAGGCTTTACAACAAGTAGTTTCAGGTGTAATTGAAAAAAGATTTGTTAATTTTAAGAACAATGTTGTTCGTAAAACAAAAAATACAATTTCTGATATTCCGGTATCAGAAAATGACCTTATAGAGTATAAAAGTATGAACGATAATACCATATTTTCATTTGAAGGCGAAATAACAAAAATGGACTACCGAGCTTTAAACGGTGGAACTCATTTATATACTTTTATTGTAAGTGATGAGGTTGATAGTACATACGTTAAGAAATTTGTAAAAGACTTAGAAGAAAAAAGATATATGGATGAAACAAAAGTAGGAATGTTAGCTAAAATAAAAGGTAATGCGATTTTAGACAAATTTTCTAATGAAGTAACTATAACAGCAATTATTTTTGAAAGAACTAATTATGTAATTCCTAAGGATACGAGAGTAGACTTAGAAAAAGATAAACGAATAGAATTTCATTTGCATTCTAAAATGTCTACATTAGATGGAATTAACTCAATAAGTGATTATGTTGAAACGGCAAAAAAATGGGGACATTCAGCAATTGCATTAACTGATCATGGGAATGTACAAGCTTTTCCCGAATTATATAAATCAACTAAAGATAAACTTATTAAACCAATTTATGGTTGCGAGTTTACTTTTATTGATGAAAAAGATTTGAGAATCGTCCAAAATCCGGTTGATTTGTCATTTGATGACGCTGTTTATACTGTGTTTGATCTTGAGACAACAGGTTTAAGTGTAAACTACGATAAAATAATTGAAATAAGTGCAATAAAATTAAAAAACAATCAAGTAATTGATCGTTTTAATACATTTGTAAACCCTGAAAGACCAATATCTTTACTAACAACTAAATTAACATCTATTAAAAATAGTGATGTTGCTTTAGCTAAGAAAATTGAAGAAGTCATTCCAAAATTTAAAGAGTTCTTCAAAGGAACAGTTATGGTTGCTCATAATGCTCATTTTGATATGGGATTCATCTACAAAGTCTTAAAAGATAATGATTTATTTGATAATCATTATCCTACGATAGATACACTGCAAATAGCTAGAAGTTGTTACGGATCTGACTTAAAAAGATTTAATTTAAAAGCCGTTTCAAAATTCTTTAAAGTTTATTTAGAACAACACCATCGTGCTGAATATGATACATCCGCAACAAGTGAAGTATTTTTACATATGTTACGTGATGCTCGTAATAATGGTGTAACTAATATCAAAGATTTTAATATGTTAAGTAATAAAAGTGATGCATACAAATACTCAATAAGTAAACATATCAATATCATTGTTAAAAATGATGTTGGATTACGTAATCTATTTAAGATTGTAAGTGATGCTAATACAACTCATTTTTACAGAGAAGCACGGTTATTAAGAAGTGTTTTAGATTCTTCTAGGGAAGGATTGTTAGTTGGTAGTGGATGTATGAATAGTAGACTATTCGAAATCGCTAAAAACAAAGATTATGAGGAGTTAAAAGCAAATGCAAGTTACTACGATTACCTAGAAGTCCAACCACTAAGTGATTTTAAACATTTAGAAAACTCTATGGATAATGCGTTAGAAAATATAAAAGACATTATTTTAAGAATAATAAGAGTCGGAAAAGAACTAAATATTCCTGTTATTGCAACAGGGGATGTTCATCATATAACAAAAGCTGATAAGAAATATCGTGATATCTATATTCAAACACCTGTTGTTGGTGGTGGATTACATCCTTTAAGTAGATATAGTGAAATACCTTCACAATACTTTAGAACGACTAAAGAAATGCTTGAAGAGTTTAGTTTTTTGGATGAAGATATCAAATTTGATATCGTAGTGAAAAACACTCATGTTATTT
>JAOZSP010000063.1:0-5659 GCA_029939615.1 Candidatus Izemoplasma sp.
GCAGCAACAGCTGCAGCTATTGAAAGTGTTAAAATGTTAATGGAAAGCAAGGAGTATACTGATAAACTATGGAGTAATGCTGATTATTTTAAAGAAAAATTAGCTAAATTAGGATTTGATACAGGACACAGTGAAACACCTATTACTCCAGTAATGATAGGGAACGAAGCAAAAACAATGCAGTTTAGTAAAGCATTATTAGATGCTGGTGTTTATGTCTCTGGTATCGTATTTCCTACAGTTCCTCTTGGCAAAGGTAGATTACGTGTTATGATTAGTGCTTCACATACTCAAGAGGATTTAGATTTTGCAATAGAACAATTTAAAGTAGTAGGTAAAAAAATAGGGTTAATCTAATAAATGAAAAGTTGGTAACTAGTTTTAGTTAGCAACTTTTTTTTAATGTTATAATGAGATTAGAAACTAAAAACGAGGTGAATTATGGATAAAAATTTAGAAGAATTACTAAAAAAAATACAAGAAGAGAAATATAGTTTTAAGAACATTGATAAACTTCAATTAATTGAAGAAAGAGGTAATAAAGATGGGGAACTAAGGGATTTACTAATATATCCAGTGTTAGCTCACTTACTTCATGATAATCTATTAGAAAATGATGATCTTGACAAAATAACAAATCTTATAATATCTGATAAGTATTTAACATATGATATGAGTAATAAAGAGAGTTTTAGTGTTTTAAAAAGATCATTTAGTATTTTACAATTAGCTATTTTAGTATATAAGTATAACAAAGACAAAGTAATTAAAGATGAAACAATAGACTTGCTAATTGAGAGGTTCGTAGATTATTTTGAAAAAGAAGAAGATTTAAGAGGACATGTTGAAGAAGTAGGTTGGTGTCATAGTATTGCTCATAGAGCAGATTTGTTTAAACATGTTATGGCTGCGAAAGAGTAAATAAGGAAATGCTAGAAAAAATGTTTGATTTGATTTTAAAAAAATTTCAAATCAGACACTATCAATATATTAGTGATGAAGATGAAAGAATGATTTTAGCAATAGAAGTAGCGATTAAGAGAGCATTGTTGGAAGAAGAATTTGTCACTTCATGGATATCAAAATTTAATAATTATGAAAAAGGCATGATTTATCCTGAAACTTACAATATTACATTTAATGTTAAGAGAATTTTAAGATCATTATATTTCAAGTTTTTGGATAATAAGGAATATAGTTATATTCCAAAAACATGTTTAGATATTTTTTAGCAATTAAGTAAAAAAAGATAAAAAAATCCCTAACAACTAAATGTTGTTGGGATTTTTTTTAGGCAGTGTCATTGTCAGGTACTTCATCATCTATATAATTTCCATTTTGTTGGTAATCACATTTTGGTATAAAATCATCATTATGATTTCGACCTTTCCTAGTTCTTTTTTGAGTTTTTGTTGGTAATGTTTCAATTCCTAGTTCTTCGTGTAATTGTTTCATTTCTGCTTTAATTATTTGTAAAGCATCAAGTATTTCTTCATCACTCATAGTAGCCCAGTTATAAGTTGCATTGATTTGATCGATTGTAGTTAATAAAGCTATCTCTTGTTCTTCTGTTAGGTTTTCTAACATTACTTCATTGGGATAAGGATATCCGTTTTCTTTTACTGTTTCTAACATGTTTCCTCTAAATCCTTTTTGAAATATAACTTTTGCTTGATTATAAGCTTGTGTTACTTCTCCATTTACAGTTTCATTTTGCATTGCTGCTGCACTTCCTCCTGTAAATAACATTGATCCAATTAATAGTAACTTCATATTTTTGTTCCTCCTTTTTTGTGTTCTAATGTAATAACAATCAAAAATCCATTTTTATTGGGAAAATATAAAATACTTGTCATCTATTATTCATCAAATTCTAAAGAGGGGGGAAAATCTTAAGGTTTTTACTCAGGGGAATTATATTTCATAATGATTTATTAATTGATGTGTGACAAATCGACACAGTTCGGTTACATTTCGCATAGTATTATATTTGTATTGCAAATTCACAATAAAATATTTAGTTTAATATTTAGGTTATTGTAAAAACAATGATAATTAATGTATAATTAGATATCAAACTAAGGAGAAAAGCTATGTTTATAAAAAGTGAATTCGAGATTATTAAAAAAGCATACGATATACAACTAAAGGGAAGAAGTAAAAAAGTTCTTAAAGTTTGGAAAATTTGTTTTGCCTCATTTATTGCCTTATTAGGAATGTTATTCTTAATAGTACCTGGAATAATGAAAATAACACCATTCATGTACTTGATTCCGATTTATGGTGGGATAATTATTGTTGTTCTAATAGTAGGAGTTTTAATTAGTAAATATGGTATAAGTGAGAAACCAGCTTTTGAATACGTATATCCAGAAATTTACAAAAAGATAAATTTTGATGAAGGACTATTTTTAGAATATACACCTTATGAGAAGATAAAGCATACTTTCAATAAAGAGGGTGGCTTATATAATCGTTTTTCAAGGGTTTCCACAAAGAGACATGTTAAAGGATTTATGAGTGATCAAATTGAGTTTGATATTTATGATGCAACTTTGACGACAAGTAACGGTAAAAGTCAAACAGTGCATTTTAATGGAGTTTATTTAATTGTAAAGGTAAACACTAATTCCTATTTACAAGTTAGAACTAAATCATCACCTAAACTCAAAGGAATAAAATTTAATCGTCAAAAGGAAATTGAGGATATAAAAGTGTTTACTGAAGATGAAAAGCAATTACTTAATACTGATTATCAATATATAAATTTTGTTAAGAAACTTTTATCATATGAAGAGTATAAGCATATTGAGTTAAGTGTGATTCCTAATGAATTACACTTGGGATTAACATATATCAAACATCCTGCAAGAAAGCAAAAAGATTTAACTTTTGAAAAGATAAATAATATAATGAATTATTTTAAGAATGAAATTTATTTAGTTGAAAGTTTAGCGAATATTAATCACATAATTTAATAAGAAAATAAATTTATTTTCATTAATTAAACTATTAAAGTGTATAATTAAGATAGGGTGGTGGTTACTATTAGTTATTTTTATGATTTTGTAAAGATTATTGAAAGTGTTGAAAATGATAATACTTATAAAACAGCTTGGGGAAGGGCTATTTTAGAATGTATAAAAAATGAAGAATACGAGTATCAAGGTGAGAAAATAGTTATTTATCATTATGATTTAGTTCAAAAGATAATGAAATATTATTGGAATCAAATCGCGTTCTTCAACTTGTCTCAAGGTCCAAGTAGTATTTTAGAAGCAAGGATAAATGAAATTAAGAATGAATTTCATGATAATACAAGAATTACTTATCCTGTTTGGTATGACAAAGTAGAAACATTTTTAAAGAGAAATCCTGTTCGTTTTGAACGCCAGGTTAAAAAGTTTATTACGATTGCAAATAAAGGTATTGCTGCTAAATTTGAAAAAATCGGGAATAAAAAGTATGAAATTTATGATTTAGATACCAAACTTAAGCTTTTAAGATTTACACAAGCACAAGTTGATATTTTAAACAAGGAAATGTCAATTCTAGAAGATTTAATCGATTACAAATGGGCTTCTTTAATTGAGCAATATAATAAGGCTCCAAATATTATAAGAAAAGTTATAGGATCAAAAGCGTATCGATTTAAGCGTCAAAACTTAGTAAAATATCGTAATGTTCTAATTGAGTATTATCATTTAGAAGGAGCAAAGGATTTTTATACTGGAGAACCAGTTAAAATCGCTGATATATCGCTAGAACATGTAATTCCTTATCACTTTATATATGGATGTGATATCTGGAATCTAATAATCACATCAAAGGAAACCGCTAAAAAAAGAAGAGCTAATGTTCCTTCAATGGAAGATATTAAAAAATTAAATAAACGAAATGAAGTATTATTCGAAGCATTGTTAAATACAAAACTGAGAGTTAGGTTTGAACTCGGAAATGCTCTTGAGAAGCATTTAGTAAATAGATATTATATTGATTTGAAAGGATAAACTATTTATTAAATATATGCAATCATTTGTTATAATTAGATATGGAGTGATTATTATGATTTATGCATTGATACCACTTATATTAATTTTATCATGCATACTAAGTTTTGTTTTGTATTTAGTATTTACAGAATATAAACCTGAGGATATTGAAGAAGCAATGAAACTTAGAAATGAGATAGATAGTGATTTGGAAGATATTAAGACAATCACTACTTTTAATATGGGATACTGTTCACTTGATAAGAATCAAGATTTCTTCTTAGAAGGAGGAAAAAACAGAAAAAAAATTTCTCGGAATGAAGTGTTTGATAATTTAAATGGATTAACAACTATTATTAAGAAATTAGAAAGTGATTTTTATTTCTTACAAGAAGTTGATACTCAGGGATCTCGAAGTTCAAATATTAATCAAGTAGAACATATATTTAAAGAGAATCCTAATTATAATATGTTTTATGCTTATAACTATAGAGTTAAATGGGTACCATATCCATTGTTTAGCCCTCTTGGGAGTGCTTATAGTGGACTTCTTACAATGTCAAAAAAACAGTTTTTATCATCTACAAGACACTCTTTAGAAGGACAAGAAACATTTCCTAAAAGTCTGTTTTTCTTAAAAAGATGTATGACAGTTAATAGAATTCAAACTAATAAATCAAAAAATCTATATTTAATCAATATTCATTTCTCTGCTTATGATAAAGCTGGACAATATAGAAGCAAACAAATTGCGCATGTCCTAAGATTTATTAAGAAATTATACAACCCTAAGGAAAACTATATCATCGTTGGAGGAGATTTTAACTTACTTCTTGATAAAAACGCTTTTGAAGAGAATATGCCTGAATGGGTAGGAATATTACCCCAATCTGTTTATGAAAGCGATTTTGAGGTAATATATGATAGCAAAGTTAATACAGTAAGAAGTGAAGATAGACCATACAAAAAAGGAATTAATTTTGAGACCGTAATTGATGGGTTTATTGTTTCACCTAATATTGGTATATCCAAAGTTGAAACCCATGATTATGGATTTGAGTATACTGATCATAACCCTGTTACTTTATCATTTAAATTGGAATAATGACTGCTACATTGTATATGTGGTAGTTTTTTTGTTATAATGGATAAGAATATAAACACAAAGCGAGGATAAAATATGAAAAACACATTTTTATTTGATTTAGATGGAACTGTTTTGCCAATGGATTTTGATAAGTTTATGGAGTTGTATTTTAATAATCTTGGAGCTCACTTTCACGGAAAAATAGATTCAAAATTATTAGATAAATATATTATGGAAGCAACAGAGGTAATGATTAATGACAAAAGCGAAACTAAGAATGCAGATGTTTTTATGAGCCACTTTGCATCTTTAATTGATGGTGATATTGAGGAATATAAAGTGATGTTTAACAATTTTTATGATTCATTGTTTGAAAACGTAAAAGAATCTACTTATGAGAATAAATATATGCGTAAAAGCATAGATTTATTAAAAGAAAAAGGATATCAAGTAGTTATTGCTACTAATCCCTTATTTCCTTTAAAAGCAAATTATCATAGATTAAGATGGGCAGGGTTTACACCTGACGAATTTTCATATATTACCTCTTTTGAGCAAAATAGATATTGCAAACCACACA
>JAOZSP010000063.1:5669-8124 GCA_029939615.1 Candidatus Izemoplasma sp.
ACACACATCGAATTCTATGAAGAAGTACTCGAATTTATAGATAAAACATCTAGTGAGTGTATGATGGTTGGTAATGATGTTTTTGATGATTTACCAGCAGGTAAAATCGGGATTGAAACATTCTTAATAACAAATCATATGTTAAATAGATATAATCAAGATTACAAAGCAGATAAACTGGGAACATATGAAGAGTTCTATCAGTATATAACGTCATTGGAAAGTATAGAATAGTATAGTTGTTTCATAATGAAAATAAGGAGAAAATTTGAAAAAGCAACATGGAAACGGGTATAAATATATCCGTTTCCATTTTTTATATCTGATTTTAGAATGTTTTCCTTTATTTATTTTTTTAAAGTGGTATACTTTTGAAGGTTATTATGTATACGAAAGAAATATTGTTGTTGGAGGTATATCATGAAAAGAAAAGATATTATAAATGTTGCCGTTATTGCACATGTCGATGCTGGTAAATCAACTTTAGTGGATGCGCTACTTGCACAAAGTGGTGTTTTTAAGGAAAATGAAGTTATTGTTGAACAAGTAATGGATAGTAATGATCTTGAAAGAGAAAGAGGAATTACGATTTATTCTAAAAACTGTGCGATTGAACATAAAGGGACAAAAATTAATATTGTAGATACTCCTGGACATGCTGATTTTTCAAGTGAAGTTGAACGTATTATGAAAACTGTTGATACAGTTGTTTTACTTGTTGATTCAAGTGAAGGACCAATGCCTCAAACGAGAGTTGTATTAGAAAAATCTCTTAAACAAGGGTTAAAACCAATCTTGTTTATAAATAAAATTGATAAAAAAGATGAAAGAGCTGAGGAAGTAGTTGATTTAAGTTTTGATTTGTTTTCAGAACTTGGAGCTACTGATGAACAGTTAGATTTTCCAATTGTTTATGGAATCGCTAGAGAAGGAATTGCTATGCTTGATATGGAGGATGAAAGAAAAGATTTATCTCCTTTATTTGATTTATTACTTGAGCATGTTACTCCTTATCCAGATAGAGCATGTGAACCATTACAAATGCAAGTATCTACTTTAGGATATGATGACTATTTAGGCCGACTTGGAACTGGTAGAATCACTAGAGGAACTATTAAAGCTGGTAGTACTATTAAAGTGAGTAAAAGAGATGGAACTGTTGTAAATGCTAAAATCTCAAAATTATATGTAAATGAAGGATTAACTAGAACCGAAAAGATTGAGGTATATGCAGGAGATATTGTAACGTTTTCCGGAATTCCTCATATATCAATCGGTGAAACAGTATGTAACATTGATAATGTAGAACCAATGGAAATGATTGAAATTGAAAAACCAACGCTAGCTATGAACTTTTTAGTAAATGATTCACCATTTGTTGGTCGTAGTGGAAAACTGGTTACTACAAGACAAATAAGAGCACGATTGCATAAAGAGTTAGAAACAAATGTTGGATTAGAAGTAAGTGAATTAGAGGATACTGATGGATATCGTGTAAAAGGACGTGGGGAACTACATTTATCAATTCTTTTAGAAAAAATGAGACGTGAAGGTTATGAGTTAAGTGTTTCAAAGCCAGAAGTATTAATGATAGAAAAAGATGAAAAGAAATATGAACCGTTTGAGCAAGTAATTATAAGTGCACCTGATATGTATGTTGGAAGTGTAATTGCACAACTTAATATTCGCAAGGGTATTATGCAAAGTATGAATAGTGAAAATAAATTTACAAGATTAGAATATTTAGTTCCTACAAGAGGACTTATCGGATACCGAAGTGAGTTTATTAATACAACACATGGTGAAGGTACTATGGAAAAATCATTTGATTCATACAAATTATTTTCTGGGACTATTGAAGACCGCCGTAACGGAGTATTTATTGCGAAAGAAAAAGGTAAAACAATGGCATACTCATTATTTAATCTTAGTGAAAGAGGAAGAATGATTGTAGAGCCAGCAACTGATGTATATCCTGGTATGATTGTTGGACTAAATTCAAGAAGTAATGATTTAACAGTAAATCCTTGTAAAAATAAGCATTTAACAAATACAAGAAGTTCTGGTTCGGATGAAGCAGTAAAACTATTAGATCCAATTAGATTTACTCTTGAAGAAGCATTGGAATTTATAGCAAGTGATGAATTGGTAGAGATTACACCTGATGCCATAAGATTACGTAAAAAAGTATTGGATGAAAAAGACCGAAAAAGATATAACAAAGAATTTAAAATGATATAAAAAAATCTAGATTTTTCTAGATTTTTTTTTACTTTATTTGTTTTTAGATTTTAGTAGGGATCTTAAATTATTACAATTGTTACTGAAACATAAAAAAGGATCCACCTTCTCAAATATTTAAGGCACTACTAAAACTGTTGTCTAATTGTCTTTAAAAGTAATTCCTTAATATTATAGTTTGTTTGTCTAATTGTACTGATTTATAGTATAATAT
>JAOZSP010000064.1:0-1081 GCA_029939615.1 Candidatus Izemoplasma sp.
GACCCAAAATCTAAACAAGTGGCGGTTAAACCTGTAACTAAAGAAGAATTTGATATCGGTGCAATACCCGCTGAAAAACGACATAAGATTACAGTAAAAGCCAGTTATGCTAGAGTTTGTAACAAAAAGTTTTTAAAAGAAGTCGCAAGAATTGCAGAAATAGATTTAAAAGACAATAATTCATATAAATTCAAGACGAATTGGAATTCGGAAGAATCTATCTTAGTTATTGATCTTAATCAACCGGAGGTGTAATAAATGTTTGATTTTGAATTAATGATTATTGTTTGGTTTGTGGTGATTATTGTTGCTGCATTAATTGAAATGAACACAATGGATTTGACAAGTATTTGGTTTAGTGTAGGGGCTTTGATAGCATTCATACTATCACTAGTTGGAATTGAGCCGGTTTGGCAAATCGTTATTTTTGTTTTAGTAACTGTATTACTAATTATTAGTGTTCGTCCGGTTGCAAAAAACTATTTCAAAACAAACGTTATTAGTACCAATGCCGATAGATTAATTGGTAAAGTTGCTGTTTGTACAAAGCCTATTGGAGTTGGAGAACGTGGGGAAGTAAAAATTGATGGTAAATTTTGGCTTGCAATTTCATCATGCCACGATGAAATCATTATTGATGAAAAAGTCGAAGTTTTAGCTATTGAAGGCGTAAAACTAATTGTTGATAAAATTTAATGAGAGTTAGTGTTTTTAAAAGAGTAGGCTCTTATTTACTCGATGCCATTCCTGTTTTAGTTATTTTATCTTTACTTTTTAGTTTTCTTGTAGAGGATATTATAAAACCTGAAGGCTATGACGCTTTAATGGAAGAGTATGCTGAGATTAATGAACATTATAATACTCTTATTGATCCTTATGTAGCACAACGTGATAATGGCGAATTAACAGAAGAAGAATACTCAGATATTCTTGATAACCATATGCTTTATTACAATCATGATGTTGAAGAACATACTATCGCAATGATAAACTACTTTAGAGATACAGTTATCTTCTATTTAATTGCTTTCACATTAGTTTATTATCTGTTAAGTGGCTTTACTAAAGGTAAAACTCCTGT
>JAOZSP010000064.1:1091-8060 GCA_029939615.1 Candidatus Izemoplasma sp.
CTGGACGCCGTTTAATGAAAATAGAACTTCGTGGAAAAGTTAATTGGTGGACACTATTTGTAAGAGAGGTAATCTGGAAAACAGGTTATTGGATACTTACACTCTTTATCGGAGGAATCATTCTTGATATCGCAATGATTTCATTTTCAAAAAAGAAATTAGCACCTCGTGATATTGTAACTGATATAACGTTACAATACGAAGGAGTGAATTACCCATTTTAAAAAAAATATATCTTTGAAGGAGGAATTAATTAATGGGACCAGTTGGAATTGCCGCAGTAGTCGGTCTATTTATTTTTCTAATGATTTTAGCATCACAAGCTATCATTATCGTTCAACAAGCTAACAAATATGTAATTGAAAGATTAGGTGTTTACAGCCGAAGTTTAGAAGCAGGAATTAGTGTTGTTTGGCCGTTTGTTGACAGAATTTCTAAAAAAGTATCTTTAAAAGAACAAGTAGTGGATTTTGCTCCACAACCAGTTATCACAAAAGATAACGTTACAATGCAAATTGATACAGTTGTATTCTATATGGTTACAGATGCTAAATTATTTACTTATGGGGTTACAAATCCTTTAAGAGCAATTGAAAACCTTACAGCTACTACTTTACGTAATATTATTGGGGATTTACAATTAGATGAATCTTTAACATCTCGTGATAAAATTAATACGCAAATGAGAATCATCTTGGATGAAGCAACAGATCCATGGGGAATTAAAATTATCCGTGTTGAAGTTAAAAACATCCTCCCTCCAAAAGACATCCGTGAAGCAATGGAAAAACAAATGCGTGCTGAACGTGAACGTCGTCAAGCAATTCTTATTGCAGAGGGTCAAAAAAGAGCTGCAATCTTAAATGCTGAAGGTGACAAAGAATCATCAATCTTAAGAGCAGAAGCAGAAAAAGAAGTTAGAATTCAAGAAGCTGAAGGTCGCGCTAAAGCGATTATCGAAGTGCAAGATGCAACTGCAAAAGGTATTCAATTAATCAAAAAAGCTGGAGCAGATGAAGCATTCTTACGTTTAGAAGCTTACAAAGCAATGGTTCAAGTAGCAAATGGACAATCAACTACATTAATTGTTCCATCTGACTTACAAGGAATTACTGGATTAACTGCTACAATTGCAGAAACATTAAAAACTACTAAAAAATAATTACACTAAAAAAGAGAATCTCATTTTTCGAGATTCTCTTTTAATTTACTAAAATTCGCAATTTCTTGGTGTTCTTGGGAAAGGAATAACGTCTCTAATGTTTTCAATTCCTGTCATATACATTAACATTCTATCAAATCCAAGCCCGAATCCTGCATGTTTACATCCACCATATTTACGAAGATCTAAATACCACCATAAATCTTCTTTAGGAACATTCATTTCTTTCATTCTTTTTTCTAAGTAATCCAGTCGTTCTTCTCTTTGGCTTCCTCCAATTAATTCTCCACTACCAGGAACAAGCAAATCCATTGCAGCTACTGTTTCATTATCATCATTCATTCTCATATAAAATGCTTTTATATCTTTTGGCCAATCAATAATAAATACAGGACCATCAAAATGTTTAACAAGATACTTTTCATGTTCCGTAGCTAAATCATCTTTAAATGAAGGAAGATTATCAAATTTTTGATTGCTATCTAGTAGCACTTGAACCGCCTCTTTGTGCGTTATTCTAATAAAGTCACTAATAACTACTTTATCTAACTTCTTAAGTAATCCTTTTTGAACAAATTGATTAAAGAACGCCATTTCTCGAGGAGCTCTCTTTAATACATACTCAATAATAAACTTAACCATGTCTTCAGCTAATTGCATATCATCATAAATATCAGCAAAAGCAATTTCTGGTTCTATCATCCAAAATTCACTTGCATGAGTAGTAGTATTTGAGTTTTCAGCACGGAAAGTAGGTCCAAATGTATAAACATCTCTAAAAGCTAAAGCAAAAGCTTCTGCCTCAAGTTGTCCAGAAACAGTAAGATTTGTTTTTTTCTGGAAAAAGTCCTGTTTATAATCAATTTCTCCATCATCTGTTCTTGGTAAATTATCTAAATCAAGTGTTGTTAACTTAAATGTTTCCCCGGCACCTTCAGCATCACTTGCAGTAATTAAAGGAGCAGCTACATGGATAAAATCACGTTCTTGAAAGAACGTATGAATAGCATGTGTTAATATACTACGAACTCTAAAAACAGCACTAAATAAATTAGTTCGAGGTCTTAGATGGGCATTTTCTCTTAAAAACTCTCTAGAGTGTCGTTTTGGTTGGATTGGATAGTCTTCTTGTGAATCACCAAGTAATTCAACTCCTCTTGCTTTTATTTCAAAAGGTTGTTTTCTATCTGGTGTATTTACCAATATACCATCTATTTTTACAGCGCTTCCAACACGATATTTTTGAACCTCCTTAAAATTATCAAGAACCTCACTTTCGTATACTACTTGAATTGTTTCAAAACATGTTCCATCATTTAAATTAATAAATCCAAATTCTTTTTGAGCACGATTATTACGAATCCACCCAAACAATGTAATTTCTTTTTCGTTTAAAGATTCATACTGTGCAAATAATTTTCTTACTGAATATTTCATTTTATCACTCCTTCTATTAAAAAAACGTCCTTAAACAACTGTTTAAGGACGAATATATTCCGCGGTACCACCTTAGTTCTATTTCTAGCACTCTTTTCCTTTAACGCAGGAATACGGATGGGTCTACTTAATTCTTCCATCACTCATGGTGTTATTCATACTTATCTTATAATCTAGCTTTCACCATCCTAGAATCGCTTTGTATAGTGTTAAGTTTTACTTTTCCAATCATTGTTTATATCCATATAATAACATTTTACTTACTTTTGTCAATAAAAGAGTTACTCCTTCTCAATTTTATTTTTATCTAAATTAACATGAGATATTTCTTGAAATCTTTTCCCAATTTTTGTGCTTGTAGTGTGAATTTCCTTAACACTTTTATTTACGGTGTCTATATTTCTTGATAGTTTGTCCCATCTTTCTTGATATCTTCCAAATTCATCACCAAGTCTAATTAATTCTTGTTGAATGACTTTTGCATATTTATCTCTTTCAACGTTGCGAAGAAGAACTTGTACGGTTGTTAACAAACTCATCAAAGTCGTAGGAGATGCTATCCAAACTCTTTTTCTTTGTGCATAATCAACTATTTCTTGATGATATGCATTTATTTCAGCGAATATTGCTTCTGCTGGAACAAATAAAACTGCTTGATCACTTGTTTCATTAGGAATAATATATTTAGTAGCTATTGCATCAACATGTTTTTTCATATCCTGTTTAAATGCTCTTGTCGCCAATTCTCTTTCTCTTTCTGTTAGTTCTCTATCAACCATCTTTTGATAGTTTTCTAGTGGGAATTTAGAATCTACAGCGAGATTTCCCATTTCCTCAGGTAAATATAGTAATGCATCAACTATTTTTCCGTTTGATAATGTCACCTGAGTATCAAATACTTTTTTATTTCCGTCTCCAAATATTGATGAAAGGATATGATTTAATTGAACCTCACCAAATGTCCCTCTGGCTTTTTTATCAGTTAAAAGGTGTTGTAAAGATACAACTTCTGTTGATAATTTATCAATGTTTTTTTGTGCTTCATCTATTTTAGTTAGTCTTTCTACAATGTTTGTGAAGGTTTTATTTGTTTTCTCAAATCCCTCATTTAAGCGGAATTCCACCTTTTTATTGATTCGATCCATCTGTTCTTCAATCTTACGATTCATCGACTGAAAATTAACTAATATATCTTTTGATAGCCCTTCTTTAAATTCCATTAAATCTTTAACGTTATCTTTTGCTCCCTCACCAATGTTTTTAATTATTGTAACATTCATTTCTCCTAATTCTTTAATTAAGGAATTGATTGTTTTATTTGTCTCTTCTTTTATCTGGCTAATCACTTCTTGATTTTCTTCATGGTTTTCTTCTTTATCTTTTTGTAATAGTTTTGCTATTTCTAATATAATAACGACTGTTAACAGTCCTATTATTACATAATCCATATATATCACCTCGTATTGTAATTGTACCATTTTTAAGTAAAAAAAAGTAGATGAAATCATCTACTTAATCGTTTTTTGCTGCTTTTTCTTCATATTCAAATAAACTACTTAAAGGTTTGTCACTAATAATATTCATTACGCCTTTTCCTAGTAATTGCCCAATGCTTAATTGAATTATTTTATCTGATTTTTTATATTTAGGAAGCATAATAGTATTAGTACAAATAACTTCTTTTAATGGTGACTTATTTATTCTATCAATTGCTGGAGGTGTAAATAATGGATGAGTACAAGCTGCATAAACTTCTTTTGCTCCACGCTCCATTAAAGCGCGAGCTGCAGCAGTAATAGTTCCGGCTGTATCAATCATATCATCAATTAATATTGCTATTTTCCCTTCAACATCTCCAACTATTCCCATTACTTCAGCAACGTTTGGTCTGGGTCTTCTTTTATCTATAATTGCTATTGGACAATGCATTGCATCTCCCATTTTACGTGCACGAACTGCTCCTCCGTGATCTGGAGCAACGATAACTAAATCATCTTCAAATTTCTTCTTTTCAAAATACTCAACAATAATTGGCATCGCTCTAAAGTTATCAATTGGAATATCGAAAAAACCTTGAATTTGACTTGCATGTAAGTCCATAGCCAATACTCTTGTTACACCAGCAACTTCTATCAGATTAGCAACTAGTTTAGCCGAAATCGGTTGTCTTGATTTTGATTTTCGGTCTTGTCTTGAATAGCCATAATAAGGCATTATTACATTAATGTTTTTTGCTGATGCTCTTTTCATAGCGTCTACTGTTATTAATAATTCCATAATGTTTTCATTTACAGGTTCATGCGTTGGCTGTACTAAAAAAACATGATGTCCTCTTACTGTTTCGGGTAAATTAATTCCAATCTCTCCATCAGCAAAACGATCTAAATCAATTTTACTTAAAGGAATACCTGTGTAATCTGAAATTTCTTCCGCTAATTTAGGATTAGCACTTAAACTAAATAATAAAACTTTGTGTCCATCAATTTGAGACATAAAAAGACCTCCATAAAATATATATTTTATCATTCCGGTAATACATTAACACTTTGCTAATTAAATTGCAAAATAAAATGCAACTTTTCAAAAAAAGTTACATTTAAGTAATTATTTTATTCGTCTGGCAGTAGATTGTATGCTTCAATCACAGCATTCTCGATTTGATTTCGAGTTTCTTGATTAATTGGATGAGCAACATCCTTAAACTCTCCATTCGGCATTTTTCTACTTGGCATTGCAACAAATAGTCCCGCTTTTCCATCGATAATGCGTAATTCATGAACCACAAAACATTCGTCAATTGTTATAGCAGCAATAGCTTTCAATCTATTTTGTCCATTGAATTTTTTCACCCTAACGTCCGTTATGTTCATAAGACCACCTCGCATCTATTTATTTGTACAACTTCTATCTAAATTATATCATAATTAGAAATTTGATTCAAACTCTTTTTTTGCTTAAAACGGCTGTTTACCTTATTTTGGTCAATCTTTTAAAGTATTTATCATTAAATGTTTCATATGCTTTTTTCAATATACCTTTGTCTTTTGATATTCCAAAAACTGTTGAACCAGAACCACTCATTAAGGCTCCTTGAAGCCCCAAATCAATCATTTCATTCTTTATTTCTCTTATTACTGGCTCCATTTCAAAAGCAACTTTCTCTAAAGAATTATATAACTCTCTACATACTAATTCAGCATTTCTATTATATATTCCTGAAGTCATATCACTTATTTTTCGCGTTTGAACATCGCTCTCTTTAACCCTATTAAATACCTCTTTAGTACTTATCCTAATATTTGGATTAACTATTAATATTGGACAGTTAACTTTTTTATCTAAAAAGAATAAGTCTTCCCCTTTTCCTCTAGCTATGCAAAGTTTGTTATAGACACAAAAAGGTATATCCGCTCCAAAGTCTGAACCTATCTTAGCTAAATCTTCTAAAGGTAATGCCAATTTCCATAACTTATTTAATCCTCTCAGTGTTGCAGCTGCATCAGCGCTTCCTCCAGCTAATCCTGCCTCAATAGGGATATCTTTTTTTATTGTTATTTGTGCACCTCTTTTTATATCAAATTCAGTTTGTAAAAAATGAGCAACTTTATAAACTAGATTATCCTCAATATTCTTAGTTATTAAAGTTTCTGATTCTACAATAATCTCCTTTGTATCTAGTAATTTAAACGTAAGTACGTCAAAAAGATCGATTGATGCCATTACCATTTCTAAATCGTGGTATCCATCACTTCGCTTATTAATAACATTTAAGAAAAGATTGATTTTTGCGTATGCTTTTTCTTTTACCATTACTATGTCGAGTAGACGAACCCGACTTTCACCTCACTTTCTAAATATAAGAGCGAGAACGAAAATCTGTTCGCCCCTCACAGAACCTATCGTGCCCTATTAAGGCAATAGGCTCTTCATATATTCTTCGTTACTAATGTAACTTATACATCATATGTTCCGTTGCCATTTTATTAATCTCAATGTATTAATATTCGATATCTCGTGTATATCTACTACTGTTTCCCATATGTGCACAAATATATGATAACCAGTTCGCTCCACGGTCGTTACTCGCTTCTTTACTACTATGTGTTAGTCCGACTTCTCATACGTCATCGTCATTATCTTGAATTAAATGATTCTTGCATATTAACTTACCTTTCAAGGAACGTATGAGGTCTCCCAGGTATCACACATACAACGCTCTTAAACTCGCCATGTTCACAGACCCCGGTGGAACTCAAATTAGTCTTGCCTTTTACGACTATTTGGTTTTGTTTGCTGTCTAGGTGAGAACATAAACTTCCACTCTTTATATCTAACGAGGCTCAATCACTTCACGCTTTCGCATTACGGCT
>JAOZSP010000005.1 GCA_029939615.1 Candidatus Izemoplasma sp.
AAAAGAATATTTTTTTAGGAGAGATTTTATGGAAATCAAATTACAAAACATTACTAAAATTTTTATCGCTAAAGATAAATCGAAAACTGTCGCGGTTAATTCTTTAGATATTACAATTCCTTCCGGAAAACTAGTAGGATTGTTAGGTCCTTCAGGATGTGGAAAATCAACAACATTATATATGATTGCTGGTTTATTAGATCCTAATGAAGGAAAAATATTCTTCGGAGATGAAGATGTTACAGATGCAGCTCCAGAAGATAGAGGCATTGGGTTAGTTTTCCAAAACTATGCACTTTATCCTCATATGACAGTTAGACAAAATATAATGTTTCCGTTAGAAAACATTAGAGTTCCAAAAGAGGAAGCACTTATTATGGCTCAAGAAATGGCTGATTTAGTTGGTATTGGAGAATTAATGAATCGTAAACCAAAACAATTAAGTGGTGGACAGCAACAACGTGTTGCAATTGCTCGAGCTTTAGTAAAAAAACCTCGCGTTTTATTATTAGATGAACCTCTAAGTAATTTAGATGCTCGTTTAAGATTACAAACAAGAGAAGAAATAAAAAGAATTCAAAGAGAGACTGGAATTACTACAATCTTTGTAACTCATGATCAAGAAGAGGCAATGAGTATTAGTGATGAAATTATCTTAATGGATTTTGGTGTTAAACAACAAATTGGGGAACCACAGGATATATATGATAGTCCTGATAATTTATTTGTTGCTAAGTTTTTAGGAACCCCACCTATTAATATTATGGATGGACAAATTAAAAGTAAAAAAGTAATGATTGCCGATGGAAAAAAATTCAAAATGAAAACTGTTGAAATTGAACAGAAAGTTGTTCAAGAAGGTGAACAAGAAATTGTTCAAGAAGTTCAAACAATGGAAGTTAAGGAATATGAATTCAATGTAGCAATCGCTGGTACAAAAGCTAAAAGTCAAAAAGTTGTCGTTGGGATTAGACCTGAAGGTTTTGTGGTAGATAAAGATGGACCACTAAAGTTAGATGTTTATATGGTTGAAACGATTGGTAGAGATACTACCCTAGTTATTAAAGACCCTACAGATGAAGGACGTACGTTCCGTGTTATTGTTGATGCCAGTCATCGTGTGAAACCGGGACAAAAAATAGGCTTCTCTATTAAACGAGATAAAGTATTTATGTTTAATAAAGAAACAGGGGAACTAATTTAAGATGCTAGAAAGACAGAGTAATTTAAAAGCTTGGTTTTATTTAGCACCGGCAATGGCTTTGCTATCGGTATTTACTTTTTATCCTTTATTTAATGCTTTTTTCCTAGCGTTCTTAGAAGATTTTGAATTCCTATTAGGAACTGCTAGTGGTTTTACTATTTTGGGAAACTTCCAAAAAGTTATTACTAGTCCAAACTTTGCTATTGCAATGAAAAACACTTCGGTAATTACATTTATTAGTGTACCTATTTCCGTGGTTGTTGCATTATTGATATCTGTTGCTTTAAATTCAATTAAAAAGTTTCAAAGTATATTTCAAACAGTATTTTTCTTACCATATGTAACTAATGCAATAGCTATTGGGATGGCATTTGCCTTTATTTTCCATACTGATTTTGGGTTGTTAAATACCGCATTAGGTTGGATTGGAATTAATCCAGTTAACTGGATTGGACTAGGAGCATCGTGGAATACAGCTATGTTTGCCTTACTTGTTTATACAATATGGGGTGGATTAGCATTTAAGATAATGGTTTTCCTTAGCGGATTACAAAGCATTGATAAGCAGTATTATGATGCTGCTAGAGTTGATGCTGCACCAAGAAGAAGAGTATTTACAAAAATAACTGTTCCTCTTCTTTCACCTATGATTGCTTATATTACTATCACATCTTTCATAGGAGCTTTTAAAGCTTATCGTACAATTATTGGGATGTTTGGGACATCCTTACGCCCACCAGGAACGTTATCAAAAGATTCATTAATTACTATTGTAGGACTTGTATATGATGCTTTATACCATGCTGATGCAACTGGAAAAATAAGTGAAGCAGCAGCAGCATCGATTATTTTATTCAGTATCACACTAACCTTCACGCTTATTCAAATGCAAATTAATAAGCGTCGAGTGCATTTCTAGGAGGATATGATGAATAAAAAAATAAATAGTGGTCGAGTTAAAGTTCAACAAATAGTAGTTGGAATCCTGGTTTATTCATTTTTAGTATTATTTGGAATCTTTGTATTAATCCCATTTTATTGGATGATATTAACATCTATTAAAGATATTAATCAAATCCGTACAGAAATTCCCCCAAGTTTAATTATTAGTTTTAAACAAATTAAATTCTGGGAAAATTATTCAGCTGCATGGGTTGCTGCACCATATTGGAAATATATGCTTAATACAGTAACTGTAGCTGCAATTTCAACAATAGGAACAGTAGTAACAACAATCTTTGCTTCATTTGCGTTTGCAAGATTAAATTTTAAAGGTAGAGATATATTATTTTTAGCCTTAATTTCAACAATGATGATTCCTGGTGAAATGTTTGTTATTACCAATTATATAACTGTTGCAAATCTAGGGTGGTACAATGATTCACAAACATATGTCCAAGCTTTATTAGCTTTAACAATGCCGTTTATGACAAGTGTATTTTATATCTTCTTCTTGCGTCAAACATTTAAACAAATACCTGATGAACTATATTTAGCAGCAAAAGTTGATGGTACAAGTGATTGGAAATATTTATGGAGAATTATGGTGCCAATGGCATCACCAACAATTATTACAATTACAATTTTAAATGCAATGGGAACATGGAGTGCTTATATTTGGCCAAAACTTGTAACAACTAAAGATGAGTATCGTTTAGTAACGAATGGGTTACGTGAAGCGTATTCGGAATTAGCAGGGCAAGTTATGTATAACCAACAAATGGCAGCAGCTCTTATTGTAACAACACCACTGTTAATAACTTTCTTATTCTTAAGAAAATATATTATGCGTGGAGTATCAAGAAGCGGTATCAAAGGGTAATAACCCTTAAGATAAACTATAGGAGGAAAGAAAATGAAAAAAGTTTTATCATTATTTTTAATGGGGACTTTCGCTTTAGCTTTAACAGGCTGTGTTGAAATTGATGACACTCCATATGAAGTTGATTGTACTGAATTCCCTTCACATGTTGATTGCTTAGAAGATATTGATCCAGATGACCCTGATGGTCCTGGTCTAATAAATGTATTAGATGCTCTTCCAACGGAAGAAATTAATATTACTTTCTGGCATGTTTACGGAGCAGGAAAAAATGAATTACTTAATGAATTAATTGATGAATTTGAAGTATTATATCCAAACATCAATGTTAGTGATGTTTCACAAGGAAATTATACTGATATTAGAAGTAATACAATCAGTGCAATTACTGCAGGAACAACACCTACACTAGTTGTTGGGTATCCAGATCATGTAGCTGGATATTTAAAAGGAAATGCAGTTATTCCACTTGATGATTTTGTTAAACATGAAACATTCGGTGTAGACTTAGATGATTTCTTTGAGTCTTTTGTAGCTGAAAATTCACAATATCCTGGAGGATATATGTATTCATTCCCTTATTCAAAATCAACAGAAATGATGGTTTATAATAAAGATATATTTGCAGCTAACGGAATCACTGTTCCGACTGATGGAAGCATCACTTGGGCAATGTTAGACACTTGGGCAGATACATTAGTAGATCCTAACTGGGATCCTGAAAGTCCAACTGCAAATAAATGTGAATACTTAATTAACTTTGATTCAGCTGGAAACTATTTTATTAATAACGTTCGTATGTGGCAAGGTGGATATACAAACGCAGCTGGAGATATTTTAGTTAATAATGCAAATACTAAAGCAATGTTAGAATATGTTCAAGATCGTTTTGAAGATCATACATTTTCTATCCCGCTAGCTTGGGGAGATAGTTATGGATCTGCAAACTTTATTGCACAAGACGTATGTATGAGTGTAGGTTCTACAGCAGGAATTAATTATAATATTCCTTCTGACGGAGCATTTGAAGTTGGAGTAGTTCCAGTTCCTCAATACGATATGGATCATAAATCAGCAGTACAACAAGGTCCAAACATTGCAATAATGAGTGATAGTACAGATGCTGAAAGATTAGCAGCTTGGTTATTAATTAAATTCTTAACTAATACTGAAAATACTGCAGCATGGTCTATGGATACAGGTTATTTACCTGTAAGACAAAGTGGGTATGATTCACAAGATTTCCAAGATTTCTTAGCTATTTCAGATAATACAAATTATTTATATTATTATTCTTTAGCTATTCAAGCTGCATATATGCAAAATTCATATTTCGATTATGACCCAGCATTTGCAGGAGCGTATACTTCGTCAGATGCCAGAGATCAAGCAGGAATAGCAATTGAAGCATTATTCGGAGGAAACTCGGTTCAAGATATTATTGATGATATGTTGGTACAACTAGGAGCGAGTTAATTATTACAGAAAGTGTGATTTATTATGTTTAGAAAATTATCTTTGGTTTTATTATCGTTTTTAACAGTATTTACTTTATCTTCATGTACCGAAGAATCAAAAACAGATTCGGAACTAGTTAGAGAAATAAGAGATGCGATTATTTTTGAATCATTAACAATTGATGATGATATTAGTATTCCTATAATCACTGATGAAGATGTTGTTGTTACCTGGGTTTCAAGTAATCCAGAGTACCTAACAATAGAGGGTGAAGTTATAATACCTAACTATATGGTGGGGAATCAAACTGTAGATCTTACAGTTACCTTACAACTAGGAGAAAGTATTGTAAATAAAGTATTTGAATTTATTATTATATCTGAAGAAAGACCAGAGATTATTGAATTAAATACTAATGAAACTGACAATCTAACTCTTGATTTTGCATATGCAAATACTGATTTTATTGCTGATGGAGTTGGAGAAGTTACGTTAGTTAGTTGTGTAGACGGCGATACTGCCTTCTTTACAGAAGGTGGGGAAAACTTTTCAGTTAGATTCTTAGGGATTAACACACCTGAATCGACTGCGAAATTTGAGCCGTGGGGTAAACCAGCAAGCGATTATACTTGCGATAAATTAGAAAATGCTACAACAATTGTTTTAAGAGCAGACCCAACTGCGGGCAGAATGGATAGTTATGGAACAAGATGGTTAGCTTGGGTTTGGTACGACGGAAGATTATTAAATTTAGAGTTAGTTGAACAAGCATATTCAAAAGCGTCTGGTTCAATGGATACTTATTATGGTAATTTAATATTCCAAGTAAATTTAAGAATTCAATTTTCAGAGCGAAGAGTTTGGGGAGAAATTGATCCAACCTTTGATTACAGTTTAGAAGGAACTCAAATTACAATCCAAGAATTATTAACTAATCCTGGAGAATATTACCGAACTAAGGTAGTTTTAACAGGGATTGTTACAAGGAAACTAGGTGGTGCTGTATTTATTCAGCAAGGTGATTACGGGATTTATGTATATAATAGAGCTTGGGCACCACACTTAGTAATTGGAAACGAGATTCGAATTTCAGGAGTAACCGTTACTTATTATCCTGATGAGGAATCAGGAGCATTACAAGTCTCAGGTTATAGTGTTCGAACAGAATACTCTGAAGTTCTTAGTAGCGGTAACATCGTTACACCTAAGACTGTTTTAGTATCAGAAATTACTAATTCACATGTTGGTAGTTTACTGAAGTTAGAAAATCTAATAGTTATAAGTATTATTGAAGGAGATGATTCCTTCACAATTACTGCAGAAGATTCGTTAGGAAATACAATTACTATACGTAAAGACGCTGATAGTCCTAATGATATTCTGGCTTCAATGTTCCCCAAGGGAACAGTATTTACAGTTGTTGGTCCTCTATCGAGATATAATTCAAATTATCAATTAATGCTTACCTCGTTAGATGACATAATAATTGAATAAAAAAGGAGGAAATATTTAGATGTTAAAAAAATTATTTACACTAAGTTTAATTTTTATTGGTGCTCTTACTTTAACAGCATGTGGTGGAGATGACGGTCTTACCGTTGAAGAAATTCTTGCAAACATTACTGAAGCTGTTGATGAATTAGCTTTACCAAGTACGACAAGTACTGACTTAACTTTACCTAATACTGGTGTTCATGAAGTTGTAGTTACTTGGGAATCAAGTGACACAGACTTTATTACAGATGCTGGTGTTGTAACTATTCCTACCCTTACTGAGGGTGATCAAGCTGTTACAATGACTGCTTCTTTAACATTAGAAGGTCAAACATTGACAAAAACATTTACTGTTACAGTTACTGCTGCTACTGCACTTAATGATGCAGAAAAAGTTGCTGCTGATACATTAGCTTTATTTATTGCTGAAGGAGAAACATTTAATGATGTAGTTTTACCAGTTGCTGGTGGAAATGGAACTACAGTTACTTGGGAATCTTCACATCCTTTAGTTATTACTACTGCTGGTGTTGTAACTAGACCTGGGCCTGACGCTACTAACGTAACAGTTACTTTAACTGCTACAGTTACTTCAGGATCTGAATCAGATACAAAAACTTTTGACTTAATCGTTGTTAAAAACGTTGAAACAATTGACATTGACGATTTAAAATCTGGTTATGTTGCTGGTACAATTGCTAAATTAGACCTTATCTCTGTTAAAGGTGTTGTAACAGGATTAGTTACAGTATCTAATATGGGATTCTATATTTATGATGGTACTGGATTCTTATTTGTATATCAAGGATCAACTACTCCTACTGTTGAAATTGGAGATGTTGTATTACTTCAAGGTACTTTCGATGTTTATTACGGATTACCTCAAATTAAAGAACTTACAGGTATGGAAGAAATAACTGAAGTTATTACTGCACCTGCACCTGCTGTAAAAACAATTCAAGATATCATTGATTATACTACTGCACCTGATATCGCTTTATTCAGTGAATTGTTAAGCTTAACAGGTACAATTACTATGACAGATACAGATTATTATTTAGAAGATGAAAATGGAAATAAATTAGAGTTAAACGATGAAGCAGATACTACTCTATTAGAAGCTTTAGTTGGTAAGAATGTTACTGTAACTATTACATATCATACTTATCACAGTGGACATGGATTCCATCAAGTTAACTTCTCTGGATTTGCAACTGACGTTGTTGAAAACGTATTAAGTGATGCTGATGCATTAGCTGCAGATTTAGCTGTTCTTGATTTAATCGTTCCTAATATCACTATTACAAGTATTACATTACCTACAACTGGTACAAACGGAACTGTTTATACTGCTTGGACAAGTAGTGATGTTACTGTATTAGCTGACGACGGAACATTCGTTGCAAAAGCTTTAACTACTGTAACGATTACTTATACAGGTACTGCAACTAATGGTGCTGAAACTAGTGCTGCAACATTTGAAGTTGTAGTTCCAATTGAAGTTGCTCTTGCTGCTGTTCCTACACTTGTAAAAGACGACGGTGTACAAGTTACTGGTGTTGTTTACTACAAAACTTCTTACGGATATTCAATATTCGCAAATGGACACTTCTTAACTATTAATGATAGTTCATATTTAGATGACTTAGCATTTGGTGACGAAGTTACTGTTCTTGGATTTGTTGTAAATCCTTATCATGGATTAGTACAAATTAATTCAATTTCTTATACTAACAATTCAAGTTCTAACACTGTTCCTACTTATACAGTACAATTTATTGGTGACTTACAAAATATTGAAGTTCCTCTTGGTACTTTAGCTACAGTTACTGGTATGGTAGACAAACGTGTTTCTGGTAGTTATACTAATTATTATTTAGTAGATAGTGCTGGAAATGAAATGAGAATTCACTATAGTGGTAATGATGAAGAATTTGCTGATATGCATGGTGCAATCGTAACTATTGATGTATTAGTTTATACAGAAGATTACTTATGGTTTATTGGTGGAGCTTCAGATATTACAACTGAAACTGCATTTACTGAAGTACAAGATGCAAATGCTGTTGCTGCTGCAATAGTTGCTGAATTAGGTGATGTTAGCGCAGTTACTGGTGATTTAACTTTACCTACTACATTCACTGCTCCTGTTGCTACAGCTACATGGGCTACTACAGATGCTGCTGTTGTTACTGACGCTGGTGTTGTTACTATGGCTTATGGAAATGCAGGATATGCTACTCTTACTGTTAGTGTAACTGTTGGAACTACTACTGTTGACAAAGAAGTACACGTTACAGTATTAGACGGAGATACTTTAACTCCTACTGACATTGCTACTGCATTATTAGAAGCTGATGGAGAAACTGTAATTGTTACTGGTGTTGTTACTGGATTCTATTATGGCGAACCTCAAATTCAAGATCCTTTAACAGGAATCGCTATTCATGTTTATGATGACTATGAAACAGAATTAGTTGTTGGAGACTTAGTTATTATTCGTGGTGTTCTTGAATCTTATGATGATCCAAGTAAACCAAGTAACCATAGAAGATTAGATGATACTTCATTAATTGATATTGTTTCTCAAGATAATGTAGTATTCATTAGAACTGATGTTACTCCATTGATGCTTGCTACTAATCCTTCAGATTATTACGGACAAGTATTAACTATGGATATTACTGCTAATATTTTAGACAGCGATTATGGATATGCTGATTTTGATGGTCTTGCAGATGATTCTGTATTACTAACATTAAAATATCCTGAATATTTCGATTTAATTTATGTTGTTGATGATGTATTAACTGTTACTTTCACAGTTTATGACTTCAATTATGGAAATGTTCGTTTAGTCAACGTTGAATTCCCTGCATTAACTGAAGCAGAAGATCTTCTTGTTGCTGATGCATTTTTAGATATTGAAACTACTCTTCAAGCTGATATTGTTTTACCAGCTGATATGACAGATTATAATGCTACAATCGTATGGGCTACAAGTGATGCTGCGGTTATTACAGCTGCCGGTGTTGTTACTAGACCTGCTGTTGGACAACCTGATGGAACTGCTACTTTAACTGCAACTATCACAGTTGGTTCTGAAACTCCAATAACGAAAGACTTTGTTATGACAATTACTGCTGAGCAACCTGTATTAAATGGTGGTACAGAGGATCTAACTAATTTTGATGGATCAACTAGTACATATACTGATTCAGGATCATATACTGGTGCTCAAAATGTTGTTTGGACTTATCATGAATTAAGAAGATTTACAGATGATGGTGCTTACACTATTGGTGGTACAGGAACAAGTGGTATGTTTGGTTCTTCAGGAACTAGAGATTTATCTGCTGACTTAACTGGTGGTATTGCTACATTTAGTATTGATTTATTAACAGGTTATACGGGTGGAACTGCTGCAAACAGATCAATTGAGATATTCGTTAATGATATTTCTGTTGGAACATATACTTTAACTGCTATGGCTACTGTTGAAAACTTTGAAATTACTGGTATCAATGTTACTGGTGCATTTACAATAAAAATAGTTTCAACTGGATCTAAGCAACTTATTATTGATAATGTTACTTGGACAGGTTATACAGGATAATATTTAATAATTTATAAAACTAAACACCACTATTTTTAGTGGTGTTTTTTTTGTGTAAAGTATTTTAGAGAAATGGCTTAATATGATAGAATAGTAGATAAGGAGTTGATAGTATGAAAAAGATATTATTATTAGTAATAACACTTGTCTTATCAATTACATTGACAGGATGTATATATGAAGGAAATTGTGATTGTAGTGAGGTAAGGTTTGTATTAGAAGGAAATAATGTTATTGAAATAACAACTGGTGAAAGTTATACAGAACCAGGGTTTAACGCAGTTATGGGATCAGTTAATTTAGAGGATAGTGTTACTGTTACAGGAACTGTAGATAATACAACTCCAGGAGTATATTTTATTGAATATTTATTAGAATATAATAGTGAAGAAATGACATTATTACGTGCTGTTGTAGTTAGTGAGACGACTGTAGTAATGGATCCTAATCGTATTTTATATGATGGAACATGTGATGATGTTGAAATTCATTATATTGATTTAGGCGCTATGGGTGATTCTACGTTAATTGATTGTGGTGATTATGAAATAGTAATTGATGCGGGATTAAAGAGTGGTGGAACTAATGTTGTTGTTCCTTATTTAAACAATTATGTTACTGACGGGGTTATTGAAATTTTGATAGCTACTCATCCTGACGCTGATCATATTGGTGGTTTCGTAGGATTAAGTGGACAAGATGGTATATTTGACGCCTTTGAAGTAGAAATTGTTATTGATTATGGATATGTTAAATCAACAACAACTCATGAACAATACGCTGAGTTAAGAGATACTAGTGGAGCTTTAATTTGTAGCGGTGATGATGCTTTAAATAGTAATAATTTATGTCAACCGTATTTTACTATTACAGAAGATTTAATTTTAAGAGTTATTGATACAGGCCATTACGATGGTGAAGATACTACTAATGATAATGAAAATAGTATTGTTGTTCTATTAGAACATGGTGATTTATCTTATTTATTTACTGGTGATGCGGAGTTTAATGCTGAATATATTATGGCTAACAATTTAAGTGAAGTTGATGTATATAAAGCAGGACATCATGGAAGTAATACTGCAAGTAGTACGGCTTTGTTAGATGTCATTAATCCTGACACTATTATTTTAAGTGTTTATTTTCCTGAGGATGATGACGGTGAAAATGGATATGGTATTCCACAACAAGATTCTTTAGATCGTTTATTTGGGTATACAAGTGATATTTACGCTACAGGAGTAAATGGAAATATTGTTATAACAAGTAATGGAACTACTTATTCTATTTCTGGTAGTATTAACGATACTTTGTTTAAGGATTCTGTTTGGTTTAGTACTCATCGTACTTTCCCAACTAGTTAATTTTAATTATGAAAAAGATATTGAGTGTTTCATTATTTTTACTGATAATTCTATTATCAGGATGTACTGAAGAAGAGCCGGAAATAGGGAATGAATGGACTATTCTACCAGATTTAAACGGCTTAGTGGAATCAGAAGTTAAGAGAGAGTTAGATAGTTTAGGAGTTAATTATCAAATAGAGTACCATAGTGAAGAAGTAATAGGGTATTATTCAATGTTTATTATGTATGAAGACTATCATATTGGTGATATTGTTAATAAGGATATTTTGATTACAGTAGTTGTATATCCACCAAATGAAGGTGAATCTGTAGTGTTGCCTGACTTAACAGATCTTAATAGGGATGAAATTATTGTTTTATTAAGATTAAAAGGGTTAAGTATATACTTTGTTGAAGAAGAAACAGAAAATGAATTATTTGAAGGATTATTTATTGAATATGACGATGACTATCAAGCTGGAGATACCTTTTTTACAAGAGGTGCAATTGGGGTTGTTATATATAAGACTTTATCTGTTCAAGAAGGTTACTTTGAACCTATTGATATGGAGTATACAGGACCATATCTATCTGAAAGTTTCGCCGATATAAATTATATGAATCCTCGCGGTGGTTATTTTGAAGTAACATTATATAGATGTACAGATGGAGATACAGCAAAGTTTATTTATCCGAATGATATATATGATGCAATACAAAGTAGTGCTAAAAGTGTAAGATTCTTAAATATGGATACAGAAGAAACTTATTACGGTGGTGAAGAAGAATGGGGTAAACCAGCAAGTGTATATACTTGTGGATTACTTCAAAGTGCCGAATCAATAATTTTACAAACGGACCCAGGTGATAATTTACTTGATACTTATGGAAGATTGTTAGCTTGGATATGGGTAAAACTACCAGGTGAAGAAGAATACTTTCTATTAAATTACATGGTAGTAGCGCAAGGTTTAGCACAAGTTAAGTATGAATTTGGTGCTGGTGAGACTATTAGCTATGGTGATTACACTTATAATGAATGGATGCATCAAGCTGAAGACTACGCAATTGATAATGAGTTAGGACAATGGAGTGATTTTATTGACTATTACTGGGATTATGAAGAAAATCAACCGAATTATGATAGATGGTACTGAAATATTTTTTCAATAATTAAAACTGCTTAAATTTTAAGCAGTTTTTAAATGCATTTTGTAGGTATCTATACAAATTTATGATATAATATACTGTTATTTTAGAGGTGAAATATATGTATGCACAAGTTAAACAATTAATTGAAAAATATGATAGGATAATTATCCACCGCCATATAAATCCTGACGGTGATGCTTATGGGTCACAATTAGGTCTTAAACGCATAATTGAGCTAAATTATCCAAAAAAAGAAGTGTACGCTGTTGGCGATGTAAATACATTTCAATTTTTAGGGGAATTGGATACTATTCCCGATGAATATTACTCTGAAGCATTAGTAATTATTGTCGATGTTTGTGTATCTTATCTAATTAGTGATCATCGTTACAAAAAAGCAAAAGAAGTTTTAGTAATTGATCATCATTTAAACCAACCTGATTTTGAATGTATTTCTTTTATTGAATCCAATCATATATCTTGTGCTGATTTAATCGCGGGGATTTTTATTGAGAATGACTTCATTTTCGATAAAGTTGCTTCAACAAGATTTTTAACAGGTATTGTAACTGACAGTGGTAGATTCCTTTATCCTAATACAAATGCTCAAACACTTGAAATAGCAGCGTTTTTAGTTAAACAAGGTGCTGATTTAAATTGGATTTATAAAAAATTATATACTGAAGAATTGAACTTCAAGAAACTTAAAGGATATTTTATTAATAATTTTAAGACAACCAAGCAAAATGTAGCATATATGAAAAATGATACTACAGTAAAAGATACTTTTGGAGTTTCAACGTTTGTAGTATCAAGAGCAATGGTTAATCAAATGAGTGGAATTAAAGGAATAGAGATTTGGGTTAACTTCACCGAAGAAGATAATCATAATATTTTAGTTGAATTAAGAAGTGCAGAAAAATCAATCGTTCATATTGCAAGAAAATATGGAGGAGGAGGTCATGCGTTAGCTTGTGGATGTTCATTAAAGTCATTTGATGAAGCTGATGTGTTATTAAATGATTTAGATGAATTTTTAGAAGGAGCGAATACGAAATGAATAAACAAAAATTGACAGACATTTACGCAAAGATAAAAGACTTTAGGAAAATTATTATCTTTCCACATGCAAGACCTGACGGAGACTGCATTGGAACTTCTTTTGGGCTAAAAGACATAATTGAAACAACATGGCCAAATAAAGAAGTACATATAGCGGGCGAATCAAGTGTTTTTACAAGTTTTATTGGAGTGCCAGAAACATTAGAAGATAGTGTATTCGATGGGGCATTAGGAATAGCCGTAGATACAGCAAACAAAGATCGATTAGGAGATCAAAGATACAAAAATTGTGATATGTTAATTAAAATAGATCACCATATTAAAGTTGAAGAGTATGGTGATATTGATTATGTAGATACAACAAGACCAGCAGCAGCATTAATAGTTTTAGATTTATTTTTACAACATCAGGACATTATGAAAATGACTGAAGAAGGAGCTAAAGCGCTTTTCTTTGGGATTCTAACAGATACAGGTAGATTTAAATATGAAGGTGTTAATGGTGATACTTTTAGAAATGTAGCAGTGTTATTTGATAATGGATTGAAAACTAGAGAAATCTATCAGTATTTAGATACTAGAACTGAAGAATTAACAAGATTTAGAGGGTTTTTACTGCAAAATTACAAAAAAACAGAGAATGGGGTAGTATATTTCAAAGTATTGCCTGAATATTTAGATGAATATAAAATTACTTTAGAAGAAGCATCTAGTTTAGTAAATGAAATGAGTGTATTTAAAGATTACCCAATTTGGTTACTATTTGCTGAATACGAAGAAAAAATTGTAAGATGTAGAATGCGTTCGAAAGGCCCAGGTATTGATAAACTAGCTAACAAGTATGATGGTGGTGGACATAGATTTGCAAGTGGTGCAAATTTAGGAACATGGGATCGAGCAGAACTGTTGATAAAAGACGCAGATGATTTAGCTAAAGAATACAAAAAAGGATTAATTTAATCCTTTTTTTATTGTCTTCTTATGGTAATATAATATTGTATAATATTTTTTTGATAAACTTTTAGGAGGTATTTATGTATATACTTGCAGATACGGTTGATATTAATTGGCAAATGACAATTTTTGCTATTGTAGGGGGATTAGGAATTTTCTTATATGGAATTAATTTAATGGGGGATTCATTAAAAGCATTAGCAGGAAACAAGATGAAATTAATTATCGAAAAATCAACAAATACACCCCTTAAAGGGATATTAGTAGGGGTTATTATCACTGGATTAATTCAGTCTTCTTCTGGGACTACTGCTTTAACAGTAGGACTAGTAAGAGCGGGATTAATGACTTTACCACAAGCAGTAGGGATTATATTAGGCGCTAATATTGGGACTACTGTTACTTCATTTTTACTAGGGTTAAAAATTAAAGAGTATGCATTACCTATTATGGCTGCGGGATCATTTTTAATATTTTTTATCCATCGTAAAAGATATAAACAACTTGGAGCAGTAATGCTAGGTTTTGGGATGTTATTTTATGGTTTAGACATTATGGGAGACGCTTTAAAACAATTAACTGATTTACAAGCGTTCGCAAACGCATTACAAGCAGTTGGAGATGTTCCTGTTTTAGGATTACTTGTTGGAGCGGTGACAACAGCTGTAGTACAATCAAGTAGTGCTACAATCGGGATATTACAAGGATTATATGGAACAGGTTCAATTGAATTAATAGGAGCAATAGCTATCTTATTTGGAAATAATATAGGAACTACAGTAACGGCAATTTTAGCTTCACTTGGAGGAAGTGTTGCAGCAAGAAGAACGGCTGCAGCTCATGTCCTTTTCAATCTTATTGGTAGCTTATTCTTCATGCTGTTCTTAGTACCATACACTAAATTAATAAGATTATTGGAAGTTGGTATTTTACACGATTCAAATCCCGCAATGACGATAAGTTTTGCACATATGGGATTCAATATACTAAATACCTTTATAATGTTTTGGTTTATTAATCAACTAGTTTGGCTTGTAACTAAAATTATTCGAGGAGATGATGGATTAATTGAGATTAATGTTGATTCACTTCAAGATGATTTGATATTTGAAGCGCCTATTTTAGCGCTTGCGGGTGCAAAAGTGGTTGTACTAAATATGGGTAAAATAGCAGAGCAAATGTTAGATAGTACTGTAAAATACTCGTTTGAAAATAACAAGAAACTTTTTGAAAATGGAATGCAAATTGAAGAAATGTTAGATACTATTGATAAAAAGGCTCATGATTATTTAGTGAAGATATCACAGGCTGATTTAGACCGAAATTCTTCAAGTAATCAAGCAGCTTATGTAGATACTATCCGTGATTTTGAAAGAATCGGAGATCATTGTACAAATTTATTACAGTTCTTCGAAATTAGACATGAGGAAAAAATATCTTTCAGTGAAGAAGCACATGCTGAACTAAAAAAATTATATAAGGTAGTACAAGAGACTTTATCGTTAACTCTAGAAACTTTTGATACTCAAGATAAAGCTACTGCAAAAAAAGTTATGGATCGAGAAGATGTAATTGATAGATTAGTTATCAAGAATCGCAAACGCCATATTATGAGAATTAATAATCGAAAATCAAGTGAGACTCAAGATTCTTTATATGTAGATATTTTATCTAATATTGAAAGAATCGGAGATCATTGTAATAATATCGTTATTAACGTTATCCAGGATTACTATTATAACGAAGAGATTGATTACGATTATGATGAAGATGTGATGGTTTAATTCAACTAAAATGGTGTTGGAGGTGTATATATGGCTCAAATATTAATAATTGAGGATGAAAAATCAATTCAAAGAATGATTGAATATGATTTAAAACAAATAGGATACAATGTGGATAGTGAACTTGATGGATTTGAAGGGTACAAGAAAGCTTCTTCAGGGAAATATGATGTTATTATATTAGATTTAATGCTTCCTAATATGAACGGTATGGATATATGTAAAAAATTACGTAGTGAAGAAGTTAGTTCGTATATTATTATGTTGACAGCTATTGATGACGAATATAATGTTGTTCAAGGGTTTGAAGTTGGCGCTGATGACTATGTTACGAAACCGTTTAGTCCAAGAGAACTTACTGCTAGAATCAAGGCAGGATTAAGAGGAAGAAATGTTGATAAAAAGACTGACGTATTAAAATATAATGATATTACTATATTTCAAAGCAGTTATGAAGTTGTTAAAGGTAAAATAATAGTAGATTTAACACTTAAAGAATTTGAACTACTAGTATTTTTAGTGATTAATAAAGGAAAAGTATTATCAAGAGAACAACTATTAACAAATCTTTGGGGATTTACTTATGATGGAGATTCTAGAATTGTTGATGTTCATATCTTTAAATTAAGAGAAAAACTAGATCCACAAGCCGATTATATTAAAACAGTTCGCGGAGTAGGATACAAAATAATATAGACGAGTGAAAACTCGTCTTTTATTTTGGAAAGATATGGAGAAAATTAACAGAAAATTAACATAATAGACACACTATATTAATAGTCGTTATATATAATGTAGTTGTAATAAATAATATTAGGAGGAAGATATGAAAAAAATATGGTTAATAGTAGTAGTAGCAATAATTCTTGTAGGTTTAACAGCGTGCAATTCTACTGAGGAAACATGGGATAGTTCAAGCAATATTACAGTATATACAAGAGACACTTCTAGTGGAACACGGGCTGGATTTATGAGTGGAATAGGATTTAATGAAGCTAAAGAAGATGATAGTTTACTTGTGAATGGATTTGTGATTAAGGATAATACAGGAATTTTGACTTCAATGGAAATAGATGAATACGGAATTGGATTTATATCATTAGCAAGTTTAAATAATACAGTTAAAGGGTTAAATTATGAGGGTGTAGAACCAACAATCGCAAATGTGATAAACAATACATATGGATTAAAAAGACCGTTCAATTACGTAATTAGATCATTAGATGATTTTGAAAATGAGACAGAAAAAGGAATTACATTAGCCTTTATTGCTTTTTTAGGAACAACTGATGGACTAGATATTATTATGAATAAAGGGGCAATCCCTCTTGATAGCACACAGACATGGGACGACATTAAGAATGAGTATGCTGTATGTAACCAAGATAATAGCAATACAACAATCAAAATTGGTGGATCAGATTCAATTGAGAAAATCGCTTTAGCACTGACAGAAGCTTTTGCACCAAAATGTGGCGACTTCATTCCTGAGCATGATCATACGGGTTCAAGTGACGGTTTCAAAAGAACACAAGGATCTGAAAAAGATAGCGATAACTATAAACATATTGGATTTGCATCAAGACCATTTAAAGATAGTGAGCAAGGGAGTGTTGACACTCAAGGACAGTTAGCATGGGACGCTATTGTAGTAATAGTTCATTTGAGTAATCAACTTAATAATGTATCAGCGGAAGAGTTAAAGAAAATTTACAATGGTGAATTTCTTATCTGGAATGATGTTTTAGATTAATATAATAGATTTAAGGAGACAATAATATGGAATTATTAAAGAAGAATCCATTTAGAGATAAGTTTAATAGTAAAAAGGAAGCGATTGATTATTTTGTTAGAACCTTTTTCATGATATCTGCGATAATATCTTCTTCTTTTATCATTATTATTGTTGTTTTTATTGCAAAAGAAGGAATAAAACCCTTTATAACAGATAATAATGGGATTGGAAGTGTGAATCTATTTAGCTTTATTACAGGAAAAGTATGGTTAGAAGGAACAGCTTTTTTATCAAATCTGTATGGAGTAGGATTTATAATAATAAACACACTTTATATATCCTTTTTTGCTTTGTTAATATCTATGCCTATAGGTGTTCTAACGGCTTTATTTATAGCGAAAATAGCACCTAAAAAGATAGCTGAATTCTTAAGAACTGTAGTAGAATTATTGGCAGCGATTCCATCAATAGTATATGGTCTATTTGGTAGTGGGATAATATTAGTTTTTGTTTATAATTTTGCTAAGATATTTGGAATACAGTCAAAAGGCGGAAATTCCGTGTTGGCAACTGTCTTAGTTTTAGCACTAATGATTCTACCAACGATAACAGCTCTTTCAGAAGTTGCAATTAGAAGTGTTAGAAGTGAAATAGAGCATGGTTCTTTAGCGTTAGGAGCAACAAAAACACAAACAAATTTCAAGATAGTATTACTATCGGCGAAATCAGGAATATTCACCGCAGCGATTTTAGGAGTAGGTAGAGCTTTAGGTGAAGCAACTGCGGTTAGTTTAGTTGCTGGGAACGCAAGAAGTGGACCATCATTTGGATTTTTTGAAACTACGAGTACTTTAACTTCTACTATGCTTCAAGGGCTCAAAGAAACAGTTGGAATAGATTATGATATAAGGTTTAGTGTTGGATTAGTTTTAATGGTAGTTATATTATTAACTAACTTGATGTTGAATTTCGCTAAAAAGAGAGTTGGTAATATAAATGTCAAATAAAAGAATAAGAATTGATAGGTTTTATCAATTTATGACATATAGTGCAGCTTCAATCGCAGTAATCATATTATCAATGATAATAATTTTTGTAATTTCTAACGGATCAGGATTGTTGAATTTTGGATTGGTAGTAAATGATTACCATGCTAAGTTTTATAATGGTGGAATAGATAATAATATAACATTTTCTCAAACAGAAAGACCTGAGTCATTAACATCGGAGATATACTACTCTGAAAAGTGGGGAATTGGCCTAATAGAAGAAGAAAATCGAGAAGGAAATACAATTATTTCTGTTGAATATATTGATATAGATTCACCACTTAGAAATATGAGAGATAAAAATAATGATAATAATAGTCTATCATTATCTGAGGGGAGCATCGTTTCATCAATCAAATTTTACGATAAAAATTCGGCTTTAACAATTCATGGAGCTGAACATATGATAAACGAACTTGATACATCTGATGACTTTAGAGAAATAGTTTACTCATCACTTGGAGGTGGAGTTAGAGGATCAATTATTACAACTTTATATATAATTGGCCTGACACTATTGATTGCACTACCAATTGGAATCTTCACAGCAATATATATAAATGAATTTGCAAAAAAGAACAGAGTAACATCGCTTATAAGAAGCATGATTGAGGTGCTAACCGGGGTTCCAAGCATCATTTTTGGACTAATGGGATTAGCAGTGTTTGTTCCTTTAACGGTAAAATATACTCAAGCGGATAGTGCAAACTTATTATCTGGAAGTTTAACACTAGCAGTAATTTTACTACCAATAATCATAAGATCAACAGAAGAATCTTTAAAAGTGGTTCCAGATGATTTTAGAACCGCATCTTTAGCTCTTGGTGCTAATCATACTCAAACAACATTTAAAGTGGTTCTTCCATCAGCCTTACCAGGAATAATGACAGCAACTTTATTAGCAATAGGAAGAATTATTGGTGAATCGGCAGCTTTAATTTTTGCAATTGGAACAGCTATTAAAGATGATATATCAATATTCGGGAAATCAACAACCTTATCAGTTCATATATGGTCATTAATGACAGACGAACCAGCTAATATCGAACTAGCAAGTACAATTGCAATAATAATCCTTATTATTGTGCTAGTACTAA
Organism: Candidatus Izemoplasma sp.; assembly: GCA_029939615.1. Lineage (GTDB taxonomy): Bacteria > Bacillota_I > Bacilli_A > Izemoplasmatales > Izemoplasmataceae > Xianfuyuplasma. Next base: position 19,774 of record JAOZSP010000005.1, read on the forward strand.
ATCTTATAGTAAAACTAATCGCAAAAAGATTTACTAAAAACTTCGGATAAAGGAGCCTAATAAAATGGAAAACACAGTATTCACAATAAACAATTTAAATCTATATTATGATCAATTCCAAGCATTATACGGGATTGATATGAAAATAAAAAGAAATGAAGTTACGGCGTTAATAGGACCATCCGGATGTGGCAAATCAACATTTTTACGATGTTTGAATAGAATGAACGACCTTATTGAGGGATGTAATATAACAGGAGAAGTCAAATTTAATGAAAAAGATGTATATATGAATTCCTATGATGTTATCAATTTGCGAACAAAAGTAGGCATGGTATTTCAAAAACCAAATCCTTTCCCAATGAGTATTTATGATAATATTGCCTATGGTCCGAGGTGTCAAGGAATTAAAGATAAGAAGGTTCTTGATGACATCGTAAAAAAATCTCTTACTAAAGCAGCTTTATATGACGAGGTACAAGATAGAATTAAAGGGAGTGCAATGAGCCTATCAGGAGGACAACAACAACGACTATGCATTGCTAGAGCAATAGCAATGGAACCTGAAGTAATCTTAATGGATGAACCAACAAGTGCATTAGACCCAATAGCTACATTAAAAATAGAAGAACTAATAAATGATTTGAAGAAAAACTATACAATAATAATAGTAACTCATTCAATGCAACAAGCAGCTAGAATTAGCGATAAAACAGCGTTTTTCTTAATGGGAGTGTTAATTGAAAATGATAGTACTAATAAGATATTTACACAACCCAAAAATAAGAAAACAGAAGACTATATAACCGGAAGGTTTGGATAGGAGAAAAATATGACAGCAAATAGAAGACATTTTGTTGAAGAATTAAACAATTTAAACTACAAAGTATTAGAAATGGGAGAGGAAACACTCAAAAGTTATGTTCGATTAATATTAGTATGTAAAACAAAAGACTTAGACCTTGCCGAGCAAATAATGGAACAAGATAAGCTAATAAATGAATTAGAAGTATCAATAAATGTTGATGCATATCTATTAATAGCAAAACAATGCCCTGTAGCAAGTGACCTAAGAAGAATTATTACAGCTCTTAAAATTTCGAACGAATTAGAAAGAATTGCTGATTATACAGTGAATATTGCCAAATATATGATTGCAACAAAAAATAATAACGATCAATTTCTAGAAAATATTACTTCACTTTCTACTATTTTTATGGACATGTTAAAAAGAATTATGGAAGCATTTGAAAAAGAAGATGTTAAATTAGCCTTAGAAGTGAATAGTGCAGACGAGATACTTGATAAAGAGTACAAGAAAACAGTTAAAAATCTAATAAAAACTGCTAAAACATCTTCAGATGAAGAAATTGAGGAAGCAATGAGAGTATTAATCGTATTAAAACAAATAGAACGAGCAGGGGATCATGTTACCAATATTGCTGAAAATATAGTATATCTTGTAAATGGAAAACGAGTTGAATTAAATTAATTGCAAAAGTTTGGTATAATAGATGTGTTAGGTGGTGGATTTATGAAATTTAATAAAGAGTATTTTTCAATTGCTATTGCATATTTAATTGTTGTTTTATATGTTATTATAGACAACAATCCTTTAGTTACATCGTTTTTAGTTGTTTCTCTTCTCCTATATCATTGGGTAGTATATTCACAATTAACTCAAAAACTATCATCAGATAAGGAAATCTCTGTTTCAAAATTACAACACAGATTAGCAAAAACAAAAAAAGAACAACAAGAATCCTATAAGAGATTTACCTTGTTATCACAATCATTTGGAAGCGGATTATTAATGATTGATGAAGAAGGAATAATAAAAGTAGCAAACAAAGATATAAAGAAGTATTTTAATCGTGATTTTAGTAATCTTGATTATCAAAAAATCACTGATTTAAAAGGACTATATAATTTTGTTAATCAAGCATACTTGCTTGAGACTAGTATTCGTAATCAAATTGAGTATAATAATCATTTCTATGATTTAATTAGTACCCCTCTTTTAAAAGACAAGGAATTTAAAGGGGCGTTAATTCTGGTTCATGATATTACATTGATTAAGAACGCTGAAAAGTATCAAAAGCAATTTACAGCAGATGTTTCTCACGAATTAAGGACACCGTTATCTGCAATCAAAGGTTTTAGCGAAATACTTTCTCGTGATGAAAATATTAGTGAAAAAGAAAGGCGAGAATTTATTGAATTGATAAAAAAAGAATCTGGAAGAATGGAAGTAATCTTAAACGACTTACTAATCATTTCTAAAATGGATAGATTGGATTATGAACTCAACTTAATAAGTGCGGATATTACACTAGTTATTGAAGAATGCATTAGTATTCTTAAGAAACAAATTAAAGACAAAGGTCTTAAATATAGTATTGAAACGGAAAGTGCTATTTTAGAAATTGATAAAATCAGGATGATACAGGTATTACTTAATATTTTAAAAAATGCAATTAACTACACAGATAAAGGAAGTATTGATATTAAGGGATTTTATAAAGATAATGAGTATATAATAACAATTACTGATAGTGGAATAGGTATAAAAGAAGAGAATTATGAAAAAATATTTAAGCGTTTTTACCGTATTGATAAAGTAAGGAGTAGAGATTCAGGTGGTAGTGGACTTGGACTAAGTATTTCAAAGAATGTTATTCTAAAGCATAGAGGGAAAATTCAAGTGTCTTCAAAAATAAATGAGGGTACAACATTTACAATAAGATTACCAAGAAAAAAATAAAAGGTTTATCCTTTTATTTTTTTCTTGCATAGAATGAGAACATAATATATAATAATATAGCATAATTTATTTTAACTAGACCACTATTGTGCTATAATATGTGTGGTTTGGTGATAATATGAAAAAATTAAATATATCTTTTAAGATTACTTCTCTAGATAGTTCTGTAGAATACAATGTCTTAGGAGAATATAAAAACAAACGAATAAAGTTTATTGATCCAGAACAAAATACTAACTATATAATTTTCCACAATGATACCATTGAGTATTATAAAAAAGGTAACGTTGATATGAAATACATTTTCAGTGAAAACCTTAAAACAAAGGGGTTATATAGTGTATCAGGAAATAAATTTGTGTTTGAGATTGAAACAAAAGAATTATTCAAAAGTTCTAACAACCTGTATATAAAGTATTTCTTATATCAAGATGAGGAACTTATTAACGAAACAGAGTTAACTATAGAATATCTTATTCTTAAGGAGGAATAGTATGCCTAACAAAATGTCTTTGATTGATGCAGCTGTAGTTGTATTACAAAAAGAGAAAAAACCATGTGACTTATACAAGTTATTTGATATTGTTACTGCACAAAAGGGATTTAGTAATGATCAAAAAAGTGAAGCGATAACTAAATTTTATACAGATTTAACAACATCTGCAAAATTTATCTACGCTGGTGATAATACATGGGATTTAAAAGCAAATCAGAAGATAGAATTGTGGGAAAAAGATGGTTCTTTCTATAAAGAGTATACTGTTGTTACTCTACCAGAAGATTATAAAGAAGCATCTAAATCAACAAAAACAAAAACAAAAGCAAAACCAAAAGCAAAAGCAAAAGCAGAAGCAAAACCAGTAGTTGAAGCTGTAATTGATACTGTAGTTGAAGTAGTAGTTGAGCCAGTAGTTGAGCCAGTAGTTGAGCCAGTAGTTGAGCCAGTAGTTGAGGCGGTAGTTGAACCTCCAGTTGAAGAAAAAACCAAAAAGAAAAAAGGAACAAAAAAAGGCAAAGAAACTGCAACAGCAACTGTTCATGAAGGCGCAGTTGAAACTTATGAAGAAGAAGTATTCGAAGAGTATGAGGATTTTGATGAAGATAAATATAATGAATATATGGATACTTACGAAGATCAATATGACGATTAAAAAAAACATATTTTCTATTGATTTAGATTGATTGTTTTGATATAATTTTCACGGGCACATTAGTAAATAGTTCTCCTAAAAGGAGAACTATTTTTTTTTATTTTGAGGAGTGATTTTATGAAACAAACAAAATTTATATTTATTACTGGGGGAGTTGTTTCTAGTTTAGGTAAAGGGATTACCGCTTCGTCTCTAGGCCGTTTACTTAAAAACAGGGGACTTAAAGTTTTTATGCAAAAATTTGATCCGTATATTAATGTCGATCCAGGCACAATGTCACCATATCAGCATGGTGAGGTTTTTGTGACTGATGATGGTGCTGAAACTGATTTAGATTTAGGTCATTATGAAAGATTTATTGATGAGAACTTAAGCCAAGCCAGTAATATTACTACTGGTAGAGTTTATGCCTCGGTAATTGAGAAAGAAAGACGTGGAGATTATTTAGGGGCTACAATTCAAGTAATACCACATATAACAAATGAGATAAAGAATCAATTAATTAAAGCAGCAGAGGAAAGCGGAGCAGACATTATCATTACAGAAATTGGGGGGACAGTAGGAGATATTGAATCTCTTCCCTTTTTAGAAGCAATACGTCAAACACGTAGGGATTTTGGATATAAAAATACTATTTTTATCCACAATACACTTGTACCATATTTAGCTGCAGCGAAAGAATTGAAAACAAAACCAACTCAACATAGCGTAAAGGAATTACGTAGTTTAGGTATTCAACCGGATATTATTGTACTTAGAACAACTCATAGTATAACTAATGCAATGCGTGAAAAAATCGCCTTATTTTGTGATGTTAAAAAAGAAGCGGTTATTGAAGCTAGAGATTGTGAAGTGCTATATGAAGTTGCGATTAAACTAAAAGAACAGGATCTAGATGATTTAGTTGTTAAACATTTTAGAATGGAAACTGCAGATTGTGATTTAACAGAGTGGATTGATTTAATTGAAAGAATTAAATCTTTAGATAAAGAAGTAACAATAGGATTAGTAGGGAAGTATGTGTCACTTCAAGATGCGTATTTAAGTGTTAATGAAGCATTAAAACATGCAGGGTATTTTCATAGAGCAAAAATCAATATCGAGTGGATTAATGCTGGTGAATTAGTTGAAGGTAGTGCTGAAGAACGATTAAAAAATTGTGATGGACTAGTAGTGCCTGGAGGATTTGGACATCGCGCAATTGAAGGTAAAATAAATGCTGTCACATACGCAAGAGAAAATAATTTACCATATTTAGGGTTGTGTTTAGGAATGCAAACAGCAACAATCGAGTTTGCTCGTAATGTCTGTAATTTATCTGGAGCTAATTCAACAGAAATGGATCCAGATACACCATATCCTGTTATTGATTATCTGCCAGAACAATATGAAGGAATAAAAATGGGAGGAACTCTTCGTTTAGGACTTTATAATTGCAAATTAAAACCAGATTCGTTAGCATATAAAATTTACCAAAAGTCATTAATTAAGGAAAGACATCGTCATCGTTATGAATTTAATGATAAATATAAGAAGCAACTAGAAGATTGTGGACTTGTATTTTCTGGAATTAATCCTGAGACAGGATTAACAGAGATTATTGAATTACCTGATCATAAATTTTTTATAGCAACACAATTTCATCCAGAGTTTTTATCAAGACCTCAAAGACCACATCCATTATTTAGGGATTTTATCAAAGCGACATTAAAATGAAGAAAGGGCAAAGAAAAAATTGCCTTTTTTATTAATTCTTGTATATATTTCCGGGAAATAAACAAAGTAGTAGTCTACTAATGAAATATTATGACAATAATTTGAAAATTGTTCATAAATTAAAATATATAAAATGGCTAAACAAAGATGTAATCTCACAGTAGTCATATTGTGTGTTTGCCTTTTTTAAACTATATTTTTATGATATAATTTTATTATATAATAGACTATTTGAAAAACAATCTATAAAGGAGGATTTCATGTTAGACAAAAAATTAATAAAGAAAGTTTTAGATACAGCGTTATCTACTGCCGCTGATTTTGCA
>JAOZSP010000065.1 GCA_029939615.1 Candidatus Izemoplasma sp.
AATCAACAATTCTATTTTTTGTTTCTAAAAAGAGAGAAAGAGAAAAAGAAACATACAACTATATCGATGATAAATTTAATGAATATTTACAAATTTGTATGGATAAATCATTTCTAGATATTTTTGATATTGAGGATGCGGAAAAAGTTGAATTAAACCCACTTCAAAAGAAAGAGGAGAAAATTGCATTTTCGTATCTAATAAGCATTTTTGAAAGAGTATATATCTTTTATGATGAACATGGTAGAAAATCTGATATTGATCAATTAGAAAATTGGACGAAAACTATTCGAGAGTACATGAACAGAGAAAACTTTAGAAGAACCTGGATAGAAAACGGTTATGGTTGGGATGCTGGATTCATCTTATTTATGGATAAAATTTTTCTTAGAACAAAGAACAAAATTGAATTAGCTGAATTTAATAATGAGACTGATTTAGCTATATGGCATAATGAATACCAAAAACATTTCATTTTAGATAAAAACAACGATAAAATTGATCAACTAAAGTACTATCTAACTAACAATTTAAAATATTCATATAAATACTATTTTATTAATAACAGTAATGGCAAAGCTATTGGAGGAATGCTTATTCAGGAGATTAAAAATGCCGTTGTCATCCTTTATCTATTTATAAATAAAAATGAAAGAAGAAAAGAATATGCTAGTTATGCTTTGAAGACACTTAAAACAAAGTATGATGTAAAAACATACTTTTTAGCAGAAGTAGAATATCGTAATGAAAAACACAAATCTTTTTGGTTGAATAATTCATTTAGTGTAATTGATTTTAAATATTATACACCTGAAACAAATGAAGAAACAGGTGAAGAGGAAATGGCTGTCAATGTTAATGATTTACTTATCCTTTTTAATTTTCCTTTAAAACCTAGTAAGCTATGCAAAGTAATAAAAATATATTTTCAAACATCGTTTGTTAGAAATGAAGAAATAAATATAAACAGTTACACTTCAATAAAGCAAAATGAAAAGCAACTTACTGCAATGGAAAAATTTGTGAAAGTGAAATAATAGAATAAATATTATAACAGGAGTGACTAATATGAGTAAATGTATCTTTTGTAACATAGAACAAGAAAAAATCTACGAAACAAGTCTATTATATGCAATATACGACAAATATCCTGTCACAAAAGGGCATGTTTTAATCATTCCCAAACAACACGTTAAAGACTATTTTGATGCTAGTGATTTACTAAGACAAGAAATAAATATTACAATCATTAAATTAAAAGAAATATTAGATAAAAAATATAGTCCTGATGGCTATAATATCGGCATAAATAATGGTGTTACAGCTGGCCAAACAATCTTTCATCTTCATGTACATCTTATCCCAAGATATAAAGGAGATGTAAAAGACCCTACAGGAGGAGTTCGTGGAGTAATACCTAATAATCAAAAATACTAGTAATAACAAATACTTATCAAATAGAAATTAACATTTATTCCTAAAAGGCATTATTCATTAATGCCTTTTACTATATGATGTGTTAAAATGATTAAGGCGGTGATTATTATGATTCCTATTTTATTAGTAATTGTACTACTTACAGCAGCAAATGCACTATTTGCTGCTAGTGAAATGGCATTAGTATCTATAAAGCCTAGTACAATGTATCAATTAATACAAAAAAAAGAAAAAAACAGTAAAATATTAGAAAAAGTTACAGAAGACTCTACAAAGTATCTAAGTACTATACAAGTAGCTATAACTTTTTCAGGATTTTTAAGTAGTGCTTTTGCAGGTAGCCAATTATCAGTTTACTTAGTAAACATGTTTGATAATATAGGTATTATATTACCTAATAATATAGCTGTAATAATAATTACAGTATTATTATCATTCTTTACATTAGTTTTTGGAGAACTAGTACCAAAAAGAATAGCTCTAGTTAAATCAATAAAGATAGCACTATTCAGTGCACCAATCATCTACATGGTAATGAAAGTATTTGCTCCATTTGTTTGGCTTTTAACAACGTCAACAACAGGAGTTGTTAGACTCCTAGGTATCAAAACCAAACAAAAAGAAGATCAAGTCACAGAAAAAGATATTAGAGAATTAATAGTATACGGACATATAGAAGGACTATACCAAGAACAAGAAAAGAAAATGTTAGAACGTATATTCCTATTTGATGATTTAAATGTTGAAAGTATTATGACACCAATTGAAAACGTAATGTCAGTTGATTGTGAAGAACCTAATTATCAAGTAATAGAAAAAATCATAGAATCAAAGTTTTCAAGAATACCCGTCTACAAAGGCACCCTGGATGACATCCAGGGCGTTATCCTAATAAAAGATATTCTAGACCGTATGTTCCATACAAAAGGTCTAGACATTAAAATAAAGGATATGATAAGAGAACCATATGTAGTAATAAACAAAATGAAGATTAATCGCTTACTACTAGAAATGAAACAAAAGAAATATCATCTAGCATTTATTATGAATGAAGAAAAGAAAGTTCTAGGTATAATAACTTTAGAGGATATTATAGAAGAAATCGTTGGTGAAATATACGATGAACACGATAAATAAACACATGAAATTCAACAAAAAGGATCTTAGATCCTTTTTTTATTGAATATTTAATCAATTATCACTTTACAAACTATTTGATTAGCCACAAAAACATGATATAATAGCATTTGTAAACAGTAAGGAGAGGTACAATGGTTAACAAAACTAAAATAGTAAATATGAACTTATCAGTTCTAGGAGTCTATATAAGAATCGCTAGAATTAAAGCAGGAATATCTTTAAGAAAACTAGCATCTTTAACAAATATTTCTCATACTTTGATATCTAACATTGAAAAAGGAAAACAAACACCTTCAGAAGAAACACTTAAAGAAATAATGAATGCCTTACACTTAGATTTAAATACATCAGAGGATATTTCAACTGAAATATCCTACTTTTATACAAATATCTTTTCTAATTTATTAAACTATAAATATGATGTTTCAAAAAAGTTAATTGAAGAATTAGAAAAAAAAGCACAAATATACCAAGCTAGTTTAGAAGTTGTAAACTACCATATAATTAAAGCTTTATATTATGCAATAACAAACACAAAATCAGTAAATGCAGAGATTGAAGTATTTGAACGTGTTATGCAGTATTTAACACCAGAACAACAACAACTCATATATTTTATTAAAGGTGTTGAATATTTAAGAAACTTTTTATATGCTGATGCGGAATCATATCTAAAAAAAGCAGTAACAATCGGAAATAATGAGCTTGATGTTTTGATTAACGAATATTTAGCAAAAGCATATTTAAAACAATATAAATTTACTAATAGTGTTTCCTTATGTACAAAAATAATTGAGGAATATGAAAAAAGAACTAATTACTTACGTGCAATGCGTTGTAGATTGTTAATTGCAAGAGTTTACTTAGCAATTATGAGATTTGATCAAGTAATTTCCTTAGTCGAACACGTAGAACAATTTGCAGAACAATTTAAGTTACAATACTATTTAGATGATTGCTATATTATAAGATCAGGAGTTTCATTCTACAAAGGTAATTACAATAAGTCAATTACAGACCTAGATCAAGTTGTTGATGTTACAATACCAGGCTATAGTTACACAAGGTTTAGAGCATATCTACTAAACAAAGATCCCAGATTATCTGAATACTATCTAGAAATAACGCAAGATGAATACTCTTCACTATCAAGTTACACAAAACTACTTATTAAAATTCTTATGAAATGGCAAAACAATGAATATAGAGATGATTTATATATATCAGAAATTAATACTTTAAAAGATTTAGTTGTTAAAGGAAACGATCAAGAACTAATAGGGTTAACATATAACTTGCTAATTGCATACCACAAGGAAAGTAGGAAGTATAAGAAAGCTTTAGAAATCTCAGAAGAGTTACTAAAGCTTAAAAAAATACATATTACTCATTATTCGATAAAACCAAACACCATTTAGTTTACAAACGCCGAAAAAACGCAAAAAATTAACATTTTTCGCGTTTTGTATACTTACACCGCATATATTGTAAAGTTAATTCAAATTGTGTAAAATATAATAGTAGTGGATTAGGGAAATGGGTCAAGGGACCACTAAAAAATTAGCTTTCAATTATTGTAATGATAATTGAGCTTTTTTTTATTTCTATTAATAATTCAATGCAGAAGAGTCCAATTACACAATATGATTGGACTTTTTGTTTTTGAGCAATATATTTATGAGAATTAAATATATCTAATATTCAAGCGATTTATAGCAACTACATCATACATCCACGAACCCATTTCACTAAAGAAATCAAGTAATTTTAAAAAAAATGAAAATAGTTATTGTGTAATGCACAATAATGTAGTAGACTATATGTGTGCAGTACACAGTAAACTAGATTAGGAAATACTACGTAGAAACAATATATAAGCTTACAGTATCTTATGTAAGCAATAAATAGGAGGAATATTATGTGTTACGTAAACGTTAACTTAGACGAATTAGATAGACTTCAACTGATTAAAGAACAGCAAAGAAATTTGTTCGATAGTGTGTGTTGTAATCAAAAGAGACATAATGCAACGAAAAGAACATTTAAATAGTACTGAGAAACATGTGTTAACAATAGTTTTAAGAAGCAAAGAAAAAAGGCTTAATTTCTATATAATTTAGAAATTAAGCCTTTTATTATTTTACAATAATTGTTCTAATAGCTATTGTTTCATTACCACTATTATCAATAGATCTATATGTTACATAATATGTTCCAGCAGTGTTACAATCAACATCTTCTTGTCCTGAGATTTCTACTGTAACTTGTAAACCAGAATTATCAATAGCGAATGCTCCCCATTCTTGATATTCTGTACCTAATTCTAAACTAACATATTCTTCACCATTTATAGTTATTTCAGGAGCAGTTGTATCAACTACTATAACTGTTCTTGTTATTCCTGAAACAAATTCGTTATCAAGCGTTGAATATCCGAAATATGAAATAACATATTCTCCAACAGTCCAAGTATCAGGGTAATTATTTAACCATACTATTTCACCTATATTACCTTCTGAATCGTATAGTGTAACGCCTTCATCTTCGTATTCTTCTGATATTTCAATGTAAACAACTTCTTCACCATTTAGTAACAAATATGGACCATCTGGTACAATAATTTCAGGTTCGTTATTATCTATGTCTGTTGTATCAATCAAGTTCTCTTCAATGCTAAATTGGAATAATATAGAGATATTAGCACCTGCAATAATATTATAATCTATTTGGTTTGTTGGTTCATCCATAGTAACCGTAAAGTTAAATGTTTCAGTATCGCCATCTAATGTCATTTCAGTAGGATTAATTTCACTGTAATCAACATTGATTAATTTATATATATTAGAATAAAGTTCTTGATCTAATACTTCTTCATCAATAAAAACTAAAACATGATGCGAAACACTTACTTGTCCAACTGATGTTGTACCAGTTACTTGAGTTTCACTTGAATCTTCTTGCCAAGCCAAATCATAATGTAGTTCAATTGCTTCAACTGCATGTTTTTGTGAGTTAATTGCTTGATTTGAAGGAACTAAGCATCCACCACTATTTAATTCATTTGATAAATCAAATTTTGTAGTTACAGTACCCGCAGATCCAACATTTAATGTTCCAACTGCATCTTCACTAGTTCCTTCTACATTACTCGCCCAATAAGCAAAAGTACCAGTAGTTAAAACCAATGACAACATAATTAAAAATGCTATAAGTTTTTTTCGATTTTTCAATGTATTTTCGTTCATATCTATTTCTCCTCTATGTTAATGTCAATTTCAGTATATTATATGTAATTCTCATACTCAAGAATCGCTCTATATGTTTAAGATTAAGTTAAGAATTGTTGCTGTTAAAAAGATAATAATAAAACCAAAAAAAGCCCTAGTCGAATTAAATCAACTAGGGCTTTTAGATTATTATTATTAGATCTATTGATTCTTAAGTTTCTTCACTTCTTTAATCAATTTCAAAATAATATAAGGCACAAATAAAACAATAAATATTATTAAATTAGGAAATTCAGCTACAATAATTAAATGGATAAATATAAGAATATATGCAATATATGCGAAATTTTGAAGCTTTTTCCAAGATTTATATGTGAATTTTTTTCTTACAATCATAAATGATGTAATGAATAAAGGAATCATAATAACATAAGGAATGACTCCAAACCATTCAAAACTTCGTGAATCATTAAGAAATTCGACTAAATACTTTAGTGCGTGAGGAGTAATAAAAATAAATCCGATAATTGAATATTCTCTTCTTACACTCATTAACTTTTTATATAACACTGATTTGTTTTTAAGTGCTCCTGTAATCATTACAATATACAAGAACGATAATCCTAAAAATCCTTGGTTAAACGGTTCAGTAATTGGCATCTTATATCTTAGTAAAAAGGCAATTACACTTAATACTGTAGCTCCTATATAAAACTTAATATTATGTTTTCTAATAATGTTTCCTTTGTGGTATGCGAATAATGTTAATAAAATAATAAATGGGATTGCAATCATATGTTTTCTCCTTTTCTTATACCAAATTCAATGAAACTTATTCGTTTATTAAATAAATGAATTGTTTCTTCTTTGGTTAATTTCTCATTTTCTGCTTTTAAGAAAGTGTTTATCATCAATAAAACAATAATTTCTACTAAGTCTATAAATTCATCTTGATTAACGATTAAATCATCAAGATTGAAAATATCCTTAATTCCTTTTTCTTTTGTGAAATTAGATATTGATTCTATAAGCATTGAATCTTTAAGTGATCCCCTTTTATGGATTTGAATATAATGAATGTAGTTTCTAAATAATGAGTATTTCCCTGATTCACTATAATTATCATAATCATATGCAAATAAGTTCTTTATAAAAGTAAAGTAATCACCATTATACTCCATTAATAACTTTTTAGCATACTCAAGACGTTGATCTCTAACATCTCTAAATATAAAGTTAAATAAAGCTTCTAAATCATCAAAATATGTATAGAATGATCCTCTAGAAATACCAGCTTTTTTTACAATTGAATTAACACTTACTTTATCAAATGGTTTATGTGTAAATTCGCTAATAGCTACCTCTATAAAATTTTTTCTTTTTTCCTCACTAATATTGTAAAACATTTGCTTAGGCATTTGCTTTACCTCCAAACTTCTTAAACATAAACGGTAATAACGTTAATGTTAAGACAACACTAACTATCATACTTACCCACATTAATACACTTACATTAAAGTGGATAGTAAGTGGTGAAAACACTAAACTAGTTAACCCTAATGAAATACCAAGAGCATTCGCAATAATTGGTCTTGATGAATTAGCATATGCTTTTTCAATTGCTTGATTATTATTATTTGTTTCTTTTAAATAATATCTATAGACACTACTAAAGTGAACTGCATAATCAATCCCTACACCAATAGTAATACTAAATATAATTACAGTAGTAATGTTTAACGGTATCTGACTAACACCTAAGAAACCGTATATACTAATTACTGTTAAAACAATAGGGATCAAACTGTAAAAAGCAATTTTAAAACTTCTAAGTGTGATTACCAACATCGCTAAAACAATCCCTAAAGCTAAAAGAATACTGTTTATTTGCATAGAAGAAATTGAGTCATTTAGATCTTTCATTAAATATTGGACACCAGTAACATTTTCATTTGGATTTATATCATTTACTGTACTTTCAATTACTTCTAATGTCGCATTTTTTAGGTCACTAGGGAAAACTAATAATCTAACAACATTATCATCATATGAGATAAGATCATTAATAGTATTATTAGGGTCACTACTTAATGTAGTATACAAGTTATTTAAAG
>JAOZSP010000066.1 GCA_029939615.1 Candidatus Izemoplasma sp.
TAGTCAAAATACGCGACTGTTTTATTGGGCGTAAATTAGCGCAGAATGCGCCACCTCTTTTTCCTTGACGAGGTGTGAAATCAATCCATTCATCTTTCCAGGCTTTTTTAGCTAGATTCTCAAGGTCAGGACTGAATGTTCTAAAGTTTTCATAAATGAACTCCATTGCTTCTTCTTCTGTGAATACACGATTACTAGCTCCGATAGGAGCAAATACGTCGTAGTAAGGTAATCCATTACTATGTCCTAATAATTTTGCTTTTCGATTTAGGTATTTGTGAAATTGTGGTAAATAGTTTCTCATAGCTTTAATTAAAGCATCTAACGTGCTTTTTTCCATACGAGAACTATAAACTGCTTGATCAACTGCACTTTCAAATCCACGCATATCACATAACATATTTACTTCTCCTTTAACACCGTTCATTGCGTAAGCGATACTTTGTGCTATCTTTGGATATGCCTTTTGCTCAGCTAAATATGCATTTTTTCTTACTTCTTGTGATTTATCACTTGAAAGGTTTCTAATTTCCGATAATGTTACTTGTTTTCCATTATAATCAACTTTTAAAGTTGAAGTCAATTCTCCTTGTAACTGTCCCCAAGCTGATGAAGAGGTTTGTTTCATTTTTGAAATAAGAATTTCCTCTTTATCACTTAATAAGTACTTGTTGCTTTCAATAATTCTATTTAGGTAGAATTTTGCATCTTGTAATAATTCATCATTTTCAACTAATTCATCTAAATTCTCCACTTTTGGTAACCATTTAGAAAATAAAGTATTGGCTAAAGTAGTCTTTGCCATTAGTTGTTGCATTTTGCTCATATATTTTCGTGCATCTTCATTTAGTGTATCAACGCTAAGAGTAAGAGAACAGTAAGCAAATGTGCGATGAACTACTGATCGCAAGATTTCTGCTTGTTCTAAATATGTTTTAATCTTGTTAAGAGCATTATCAGTATCCTTAAACTCTTTTATTGCTGATTTTTTTGTTTCCTCAATCATATTTTCAATAAAAACTAAAGCCTCTTGAAACTCTGTAGAATCAAAAGATGCGTATAAATTATCTAAATTCCATTTTCTCATATAAAAACCTCACTTTCTATAAATATTTTATCATATTATATCATTTTTCTATATAGTTAACACAATTAAATATGTCATACAAATAACCATTTCAATAAACATGGTTAAAAATAGCGTGTTTGATTATGTTTACCAAGACTTTAGTATTGTTGTGATTGTGATTGAGACTTTAAAACCAAAATTGTTGTTGTGAACGCAGCATATAATTGAGTCATTTTTCCTTATTTTAATAGTTGCTTTTTTTCATTAAAAAATGAAAATCACTGATTTTAATGATTTTCATTTTAGATTTTGATAGAAATGTTCCTTTTACTGTACTTGTTTTGTCATTTTGATTAGTTTTGCATTAAGAATCAGTTAATTATACTAAAACCAAGTTTTTTTAAGAATTCCTTTCCCGAGAACTTCTAATTTTTTCTTATACATCTCTTTTGTGGCACTTTTACTTAAATCTTCGCTAATCATAGTCATTATGGTGTTATTTGATATGTTTCTTACCATTTCAAAAACAATTAGAAAGTCTTCTTTTGACTTTATGTTATACCCTTTAAATCCGTATTTCATTAGTAAATCGTAAGTATCGATATATATAGTAGAACCTTTACTACTAAATCTAGTTTTTAGATCTATATATGATGTTTTAAAGACATTAGATATTATATTCTTATATTTTGAATCATCGAATAAATCTAATAGTGAATAAAATAGCTGTTTTTCTGTTTTAAAATAGTCCCCATTGTTTTTTCTTAATGATTGTTCGTATTTTCCAATTCTACCGTAAATGATTTCCATGACAATATACCAGTAAAAATCGTCTTTGTCTTCAAAATATTGATAAAAGCTCCCTTTTGATATATTAGCGATTCTAACGATTGTATTAACTGATGCGTTATTTACATCATGATAATTGAATTCTAAGACTCCTGCGTTGAAAATTCGATCCTTTTTGTCTTGTGATAGATTATGGTAGGTTTGCTTTGGCATTTTGTCACTTCCCTTCATTAAGGTCAATTCTATTATATATGACCAGTGGTCATATGTCAAGAATGGTATCTTTTTTTATTTCTTGACTATTATTTGCTTCTTGGTTGTTTTTAGAAAGTATATGGAATCCGAGATTACATATTTGGAATATTCTCAAGTGAAAATTAGATGTTTTTCGCCAATAAAAAAAGCGTTATATTAACTAACGCTTTTTTTCATTTATTTTAATGCTCTTGTAATGATTTCATCTACTGTTTCTACTGGTATAATTTCTAAACTATTTTTAACATCTTCTGGAATATCTTCTAAATCCTTTTTATTATCGAAAGGAATCATAATTGTTTTTAATCCACTACGGTGTGCAGCAATTGATTTTTCCTTTAGCCCACCAATTGGTAAAACGCGACCACGAAGGGTAATTTCTCCTGTCATTCCTAGCAGATGATCTACTTTCTTATTAGTGAATGCACTAACAATTCCTGTAGCAATAGTAACTCCAGCACTTGGTCCATCTTTTGGTACTGCACCTTCTGGTACATGGATGTGGATGTCGTTATCTGTGAATAACTGCATATCTATTCCAAGTCTTTCAGCATTTGATTTTACGTATGATAAAGCTGCTTGAGCGGATTCTTTCATTACGTCTCCAAGTTTACCTGTTAGTACTAGGCGCCCTTTTCCTTTGTAGTAAGTTACTTCAACCGGTAATGTGTCACCACCAAATTGTGTATAAGCAAGACCCGTTACGACACCTACTAAATCATCTTTTTCTGTTTTTGTGTTGCTAAATCGTGGTTTTCCCAAGAAATCGACGATATTATCTTTAGTTATCTTAATATTTTCTTTTTTATCTCCTAAGATCATTTTAATAGCTTTACGAATTAAAGAACCAAATAAACGATCTAGTTGTCTAACTCCTGCTTCTCTTGTATGTGATCTTATTAATTCCATTGTAGCTTCATCGTTAACTGAAAATTTCTTATTACTTAATCCGTGAGCCTGTAATTGTTTTTCAATTAAATGTTCTTTAGCTATATTTAGTTTTTCTATTTCTGTATAACTACTTAATTCAATTATTTCCATTCTATCACGTAAAGGAGCTGGTATGTTCCCTAAATAGTTAGCTGTCGCGATAAATAGTACTTGGCTTAAGTCATATTGTTCTTCTAGGTAATGATCGCTAAAGTTAGCGTTTTGTTCAGGATCTAGTACTTCTAATAATGCTGCACTTGGATCTCCTTTGTAGTCTGAACCTAATTTATCAATCTCATCTAATAAGAAAACAGGATTAATTACTTTGCCTTTTTTGATTCCTTGAAGGATTCTACCAGGTAAGGCACCTAAATATGTACGACGATGTCCTCTTATTTCTGATTCGTCTTTAACTCCACCTAAGCTTTGTTTAACAAAGTTACGACCTAGTGCTTTTGCAATTGATTGCGCTAAAGATGTTTTACCTACACCAGGAGGACCTACTAAACATAATATAGTTTGAGGGTTTTTACCAGTTAAAATCTTAACTGCAAGGTACTCAATTATACGTTCTTTGACTTTTTCTAGTCCAAAGTGTGTTGAATCTAACGCTTGTTCTGCTTTTTTAATATCTGTCTCATCAATACTAACTTCATTCCATGGTAAATCAATTAGAAAATCTAGATATGTTCTAATAACTCCTGACTCTCCACTTGAAGCTGGTAATGTTTGATATCTTTGTAATTCATATAGTGCTTTTTCTTCAATATGATTTGGCATTTTTTTTGCTTTTACTTTTGCTTTTAATTCTTCTATATCGCTTTCTTTTTTAACTTTGTCGCCTAATTCTTCTTGAATTGCGCGCATTTTTTCACGTAAATAGTACTCTTTTTGATTTTCATCAATATTTTTCTTAACTGTCATATTGATTTGATTTTCAATTTGACCTAAATATTTTTCTTTTTCAATATCTTCAAGTAAATAAGTTAGTCTTTGATTTAGAGAAGCAGTTTGAATGTACTTGAATTTTTGGTTTTCACTAATCTTCAAACTATTTGTAACGATATCACATAATTTATCGCTAGATACACCTTTTTGGATTGCTTCTAAACTAGCTTTTGGGTTTTTAAGGACTGTTTTATTGTTTTCCATGATTTGTTTAGCCAGCATTCTAACTAATGCAAGTTCTTGATCGATATCTTCTTGCAATGTTGGCAATGTTTTAAATCTAGTAATGAAGAATGGCTTTGTTTGTTCAAATTGTAATAACTCAGCACGAATAATCGGATTAAATTTTACTTTAAAGTTACCGTTTGGTAATTTTATTTTAATTCCGATTTTTGCAACTACTCCAAAATTAATAACATTTGTCTCAGTTGGAGTATCATGCATTGGATTTTCTTGTATTAATAGTAATACGTGTGAGTCATAATTCTTTTCAGCTTCTAACAAAGCTTTTTTTGATAAATTTCTTCCAACTTCAATACGAAGATCTGTATGAGGAAAAGGTGCAATTCCGCGAATTGCGATCGATGGTAAGACTCCTTCAGTAAGTACGTTCATTTGATACATTATATCACCTCTTTTTAGATTCTTCTATACCTTTATTATACTCATAAAGATATTTTTTTTCAATATATAAGCAAATTCGTACGGGATTTATTATACCCTATTATAACTTATAAAGATAGTAATAAGGTTTAAAAAAGTGAAATTGAATTAAATCAATTTCACTTTACTTATTTATACTAAATTATGCTCTTGAAGGATTTTCTCTAATGATGCAAATACTTCAAGTGGATTATCCCCTTCAACTTCTATCGCAATTACTGCTTTTTGCGGAACTCCTAGGCTCATTACAGCCATAATTGATTTCAATGTTAGTTTCTTATCTTTGTATTCAATTAAGATATTATTAGGGAATTTTCCTGCGGCTTGTACTAGTAAACTAGCTGGTCTTGCGTGTAATCCTGCTTCGTCAATAATAATATATTCTCGTCTCATTATTTTTCTCCTTTTAATGTTTTCTTAACATATTCTTTTACTTCTTCATGTGTTCCAAAAGTTAAACATTTTTTTGCCATTGCTTCCATTTTTGTAAATGATAGCTTACTAAATAGGTATCTTGTTTGTAAAATTGAACTAGCGCTCATACTAAATTCATCTAATCCTAACCCTAGTAAGATAGGTGCTGCAATTTGGTCTCCTGCCATTTCTCCGCACATACCAGTCCAAATACCTTCTTTATGTGAAGCGTCAATTACTAGCTTGATTAAGCGTAATAATGATGGATTGTATGGTTGATATAAGTATGATACTTTTTGGTTCATTCGATCTGCTGCGAATGTGTATTGTATTAAATCGTTTGTTCCGATACTAAAGAAATCTACTTCTTTAGCGAATTGATCAGCTAATATTGCGACTGCTGGGATTTCTACCATTATTCCTACTTTGATATCATCACTATATTTAATTCCTTCATTTTTTAACTCTATTTTACATTCTTCAAGTATTGTTTTCGCAGTTCTTAACTCTGTAAGTAAAGCTACCATTGGAAACATTATATGTAAGTTCCCATATATACTAGATCTTAGTAAAGCTCTTAGTTGTGTTTTAAATAAGTCTGTACGTTCTAAACATAAGCGTAATGCACGATGTCCTAAAAATGGATTTAGTTCTTCATCCATTTTTAAATAATCAAGGTGTTTATCTCCACCTATATCTAGTGTTCTTATTACTACTTTACTATTTTTTAATGATTCTAATACCATTTTATAAGCAACGTATTGTTCGTCTTCAGTTGGGAAGTTATCGTTGTTCATATATAAAAACTCTGTACGGTATAACCCAACACCTTCTCCACCGTTATTAATAACAGATTCAATATCGTCAGGACTACCGATGTTAGCAGCTAGTTCTACTACTTTATTATCAGTAGTGATTGATGGTTTATCAATATATTTAGCCCATAATGCTTTTTGTTGTTGGTGTTCAGTATTTTTCTTTTTATATTCTACTATGTCTTTATTTGAGGGATTTATTACAACAGTTCCGGTTTCACCGTCAAGAATAACAAAATCACCATCATTAACATTTTCTAAAATGTTTTTAGTTCCAACAATAGCGGGAATTTCTAAACTTCTTGCCATTATAGCACTATGTGATGTTCTTCCACCAATATTAGTTATAAAGCCCTTAACGAATTTTCTATCTAACTGCGCTGTATCACTAGGAGTTAAATCGTTAGCTACTACTATAACTTCTTCATCTATTAATGTTGGATCATTTAGTTTTTTTCCTAAGATATGAGCAATTACTCTCAAAGAAACGTCTCTAACATCTACAGCACGTTCTTTCATGTAATCATTATCCATATTCTCAAACATTTGAGCAAACATCTCTGATACAACACTAAATGCTTGTGCACTATTCATTTTATCTGATTTTATCATATCTTCTACTTGTCTAGCTATTTCTGGGTCTGTAGCTATTTGGATATGAGCATCAAATATCATTGCGTGTTCTTCATCTAATTTAAGAGCTGTTTTATCTCTTATTACTTGTAGTTCTTCCACACTTGTTTTAATTGCGTTATTTAGTTTTGTTATTTCGTTAGTAATATCTGTAATTTTATCTTCAGATATTACTATGTTAACTGGTTCTAATTTAAAGACTTTGTTAATGGCAATACCATCACTTGCTCCAATTCCTTTTATTATCATCTAAGATCTCCCCTTATTATTCGATCAGTCTCGATTATTTTCTTTAAAGTTTGGTCATCTGATACTAAAGTATTTACATACCCGCCTTTTAGTATAGCATATATTGCTTTGCATTTCGACTGTCCACCTGCAACAATCATTATTTTATTTCTTTTTATACTATTTGTTTCGATTCCAATAATTTGATCGTTTATTCTATGATTAATAAAAACTCCATCTTGATCAAAGAAATGTGCACATAAGTAACCTTCGGTACCTTTACTTAATAATTCTTTTCGACATTTAGTATCAACATGAGCATCCCAAATACGTTGTGGAGAATTTGAATTTACAACTCCAATACTAGTAATTATTAAGTCGCATTCTTCAATCATTTTTAAAGTATTCTTAATAATTGGGTTTTCTAGTAAAATCTTTCTTGTTAGATCATCTTTTATATATAAAGGAGCTGGTAACGGGAAAAAGGTTCCATGAACTTTTTTACTGAATTCGTATCCAATACTTAAAAATTCTTGAGTATCTTCACCATATTCAACTGCTCCAAATAATTCAACTACTTTAATATTCTTAAGATTTTTTTCTTTAAATGAGCTTACCATTGCTGATACAGTATGTCCCCAAGACATTCCGATTTTTATATCATCACGAAGATGATATTTTAATTCATTTGCCGCTGCACGACCAATTTCTTTAACAGTTTCTACTTCTGAAGATAGTGTTTTAACTATAACAACATTTTCAATTCCGAAACGATGTTGAACCATTTTAATTAGTCGGTTATTATCTTCACTTTCGTAATTTATTTTAATATCAACAACATTCATATCTCGAGCTCTTTTTAATAAACGTGACACTTTAGGACGTGACATAAACATCTCTTTTGATATTTCAGTTTGCGTTTTACCTTCTAGATAATACATTACTGCAATATCTACAAGTAAATTACGATCTTTTGAATCCATCATTTTAGTCACCATCTTTCTATTTATCTTGTCCATAGTAAGCATTCTTGCCGTGTTTTCGTAAATAATGTTTATTTAGTAAATCTTTTCTGACACTTGAAGCATTACTATTTATTTTCTCTGTATGAAAAATTTCCCTTGTTTTCTTATGAATTGTTTTTGCA
>JAOZSP010000067.1:0-1992 GCA_029939615.1 Candidatus Izemoplasma sp.
CCTTTATTTAATAGTTTTATACTCCGAAATTAACTTATCGTATCGTTTATCGAACTCTTCATCTACTATTTGAACATCTTTATTGTTCAAATAGTAATTAACAGCCTTTTTAACGATGTTATCATAATCCATTTTTGAACGATAATGAGGTGAAACACTCTTAATTTTAGTGTTATCGAAGATAGCACTCTTACTTTTATCACCATAAAGTTCAGCTGTAAATTCTTCAAAATGTTTTAAGATATATTCAGTCGGAATATAGATAATATTAGGAGTAACTCCTAAAGCTTCACTGATCATTTCATTAATTCTTTCCCAAGTATATACTTTATTACTTGTTAGATGATAATACTGTCCATATGTACTTTGATTTCCTAAAACATCTAAGAATCCATATGCGAAATCTTCATTATAGGTTAAAGTCCAAAGATTCATACCTTCATCAGGCATAATAATTTCTTTTTTATTAAGTATTCTATTTATCATTGTATAAGGATGTTTATTACTCTTTAGTTGTGATATAAGCATTTTATCATTATAAGTATGTGAAGGTCTTATAATTGTTATATTAAAATCGTCATTATGAATACTTAGTAAATATTCTTCACAGTTCTTTTTATTTTCACTGTATTCCCAGTATTTATTACCTAAAGGCATTTCTTCTGTTATTGGAAGAAATGGTAAAGGTTTAAAGTACGCTGAAGCGCTACTTATAAAGACATATTGCTTTGTATAGCCATTAAATAGCTCATAATCTCTTTTTACATCTTCTACTGTATATGAAATCCACTGAACGATAGAATCGAAGTAATGACCTTCTAATAGTTTTTTTATTTCTTCTTTATTATTAATGTCGCCAATTAAGCATTTTACTTTTTTAGGAAGAACATCATTATTTTTACCACGGTTCAAAACGTATAAATCAATTCCTTTTTTAATCGCTAACTTACTTACAGCAGTACTAATTATTCCTGTTCCTCCAATAAATAATACTTTCATGTTAGCCCTCCACTATTTGATCTAGTAAATCATGTATTTCTTCAAGATTTTCTTTTGTTTCAGAAGAATATGGTAAAAACATGTCTTCACTCATCATCAATGTTTCAATTATTTCTCTTTCATGTTTTCTTCTTTGGTTTTTAGATATTTTGTCAAGTTTTGTTCCTACAACTAAACACGGAATATCATAACTTGTTAAAAAGTTATACATTAAAACATCATCATCTGAGGGTTTATGTCGAAAATCAACTAATAATATTACTATTTTTAGTTGTTGTCTTGCTAAAAGGTATTCTTCTATCATAACTCCGAACTGTTCACGATTTTTTTTACTAACTCTAGCGTATCCGTACCCTGGTACATCAACAAAATAGAATTCATCATTAATTTTATAGAAGTTTAATGTTTGTGTTTTTCCAGGTCTACCTGAAACATGAGCGATATTTTTACGATTAAGGACACTATTTATGAAACTACTCTTTCCAACGTTACTACGCCCAGAAATAAGTATTTCTGGAAGATTATCGATTGGATAATGTTCTTCTTTTGTCCCACTTTTTATAAATTCTACTTTTCTAATTATCATCAAATCACATCCTATGATATATTTTAACACATTTTTTGTGGAAAATGAGTTGTATATTAAAAATATATGATATAATCTAAATTGATACAAGGGGGAATTAATATGGTAAGTAAAATTGATAAAAAAGAGCTGGATACTCAAGTAAGCAAGGATAATACCGAGCAAACTCAAATTGCGTCCATTCAAAATCAACTTTCAAAAGAAAGACGAAAGCGAATGACAATAATGACTTTGTTGTTATCGGCTTTAATCTTTACAATAGTTTTTGGTACTTTAGAAAATCCTTATCAGTATACTTTTAGTAAAATTGGGAATAGGTTTACTTTTGAAAATAGGGTTTTATTCATTGTATGGGCTTCTTATACTGGTTTTGTAATTCAGTTTTCTATTTTAGCGTTATTTGCTTT
>JAOZSP010000067.1:2002-7875 GCA_029939615.1 Candidatus Izemoplasma sp.
GAAAAATATAAGACGAAATTACCATATGCTTTCATCGCAATAAGCGCTGTTTTCCTAGTTTTATCATCGATTGCTCCTTCGCTTGATCATTTACCATTTTGGACATCGGTTCACTTATTAACTGCTGAACTGTTTGGGTTATTTCTTACTTTAGGGTTTTATCCGTTTATTATTTGGGTCGCAAGAGAAAACCCAAGATTAAAAAGAAATGTATCTATATGGCTAATATTTGTATGGGGCGGAGCATTTATCTTAATGTTTATCTTTGGTAATACTGGAGTATTTGAAATGTGGTTTTTTATACTATTTATTGTATTCTTACTATATTTGTCACTTAGTCTTTTCGAAGAACAGATTGTTAAACAAAGTATAGTCTTATTAAGAGATTCAGAGAATTTAAATAAAGGAATTGAAAAGATATTTAGAAAAAAGGAAATTAGTAGAAATAAAAACAAGAAGAAACAAGCAAACAAAAAGAGCAATTAAGCTCTTTTTTTATTTGCGTAAAATATTTACTCGATGCCACTTCTCACTTAGAAAATGAATATTGTATTTCTTTTTAAATTCTTCTAAATCTTTGTTTTTTTCTTTTATAAATTCAAGATATTTAATTCTATTCAATATTTCTTGTTTTATTACTTCATTTCCAGTAATTGGTTTACCATGAGTGGGAATGATTATCATATTGTTACAATTATTTTGTATTGTTTTCAAAGAATTGATGTGATTTGCTACAGTATCCGCAATATACGGTAAAACACTTACTCCATCATTAGTAAACATAATATCATCACCTGTTAAAAGTACTTGATTATTAATGTTTATTAGTAATCCACACTTTGAATGACCTTTATTTATTGTAAGTTCTACTCTATGTTCGTTAAAGTTGATAATCATCTTATCTTCTACCTTAATATTAGGTAATAATACTTCATTTTCATGATCATTAAAAATTCTTAAAGTATCATATGCGTATTTACTTCCTACTACAGTATGACCTTTGTTTTCATTAAGACCATAGCAGTGATTTGGATGAAAATGAGTACAAATAATATACTTAATCTTCATAGTATCTAATATTGGTTTTAGTTCTTTCATCTGATGTTCGTATCAAGCGTCAAAAACGATACATTCACTTTTGCTTTTTAATAAGATTATGTTTACGCCAAGAACTGTTTCTGCTTGTGGTTCAAATTGATAGATATCAATACTTTCATTTATTTCTATTTTCTTCATACTAGTCCTCAATAATCGCAAATACTGTACTATCTTGAACACTTACTTCAATATCATCACCAATACCAAGTGATACAAAGTACATCATTACATCATTATCAAAGGCAGCTACGTTAATCATATATCTTTCATCATTGTCTAGTTCAATCCAATAAACGGTATTCCCGTCTACAACATAACTTGTTATTTCTGTAATTTCTCCTGTTATAGTTGTAAGATTATCCGTATTAGAACTACCAAGTGACTGAAGATAAGTTGTATAAGCTCTTGTTTTTGTTTCTTCAATACCGTAAACCTCTAATTCTTTAACATTCATAAAGACATGTCTTAATATTCTTCCATCTTCTCCTTTTATTGCGATGAAGTATGTTGGTGTATCGTTAACATTTATCGGAATAGGGAAAGATGTTGAGATATTATTTTGTGGTAATAAGGTTAATACTTTATTCATTGCTGCTTGTTCTGTTGCTCCTGGGAATTTATATAGTTTCGTTTCTTTTGTTCTTGTATTCATATATACAAACCCGATTGTTGATTCATCACTACCAGCACTTGTAAGTCCTGTGAAATAATATAGTTCTCCATCATTCATTATTGTTCTTTTACCGTTAGATGGTTGTAATACTCCTCTTTGTCCAAAGATACTGTTAATCCATCCATCTTGTAAAGATCCCCAAAAATCTAATTGTGTCAATAGTAATCCTGGAGGATAAACACTTTCAACCCAGTTTGGTACATCTTCTGGATCATAACTCTCGATTTCCCCAGTTAATGCATTAACAACGGCTATTTGTGCGATATCTCTACCACCATTAATAAAGATTGTTGGTAAACTATACTGTAATATGTAATAAGGATTACCATCTTCATCAATTTCAAAAAATTGTGCTTCTAACTGATATTTACTCATTCCATTCATATAAGCATATCTTTTTAAGTCTTGATCAAAGAAAGCACTTGGTGTATAAACCATCCCAGTACCATCAGCATCTCGTAAATTAACTAACGTAGTTTCTGCGGTTACTTTATTAATCATAATATAACCAGGAGTTCCAACATCATTATTATTAAACCATTTGAAGATTCCTCTATATTCTAATGGTGAAACTAAATACTGTTCACCATTATATATGATATCACTGTATTCTCCTGTTTCAAACTCACTACCAATACCAGGATATTCACCTAATTTTAACGATCCTAGCTTTTCTCCGTACTGTTTATCAACAATTGGTAATGTTGATACATCTACAGTTCCGACATCGCTACTAAACTCTTCTTCACTTATAGAAATTAACTCTGAATATGCATCCGCATGGAAATAAGTTCTTCCTCCAAATACTAAATAAAACAACATTACAAAGAAAGTAATACCAACAACTCCCATTGAAATACCAAAAGCGACTTCTTTTTTGTAATTTGTTAATTTAGCAAAATAATTTACTGCTAAAACGATAAATAATACTATATAAAAGATAATTCCAACATATCTTAGATTTACTTTTACTAATACATAGTAATTAGCGAAGTAAAAGATACAAGCCATTAAAACAACTAAACCAATTCCTTTTAAATAAGAAGTAGCTTTCATTTTAGTCATATTAGCTTTCATATGTTTCAAAATACCTAAATATACCATTTCATCAAGGTCTTGCTCAGTACATTCACACGCGTAATCTAAGTCACCTTTAGTTGCTCTTTTTGATATCGCTAAGTAATTATAAATCTCTTCTTGTTTCTTTGTTACTTCTTTTTCCCCTAAAAAATCATTAATTTCATAGTAATCTTCTGCAAAAATCCTTTTTTCCTTTGTATACTTTGCTAGTTCTTGTAAGTTAGCAAAAGATAAACTTAATAATAAAACCAATAAAACGATACTAATAATTCCTAATATAGCCATTATATCACTCCTCTATATTCTATTTTACCACATATATAATCAAAAATAAAAGAAGAGCGAAAATCGCTCTTAATTCGCTTTAATAAAAGCAATAATATCTTTTATAACCTCTTTTTTATCATTATCAAGTAAGATTAAATGAAAACTTCTACTGTAATCCTTTCTTTGCTTCACTTCTGAGTTAACATAATATAGTAACATCTGTGAAGATGTTTTGTAACGCGGTATATCAAGACTGCCCTGTATTATAAATAATGGACAAGTTATCTTTTTAAGATTACTTATTTGTCCTAACTCAATAACAAAATGAAAATAATCAAGACGATGCTTTCGGTATTTTGTAACTAATGCTTCATTTTGATTATTTTTTCGAAAAGCAAAAACATCAGATTCAACATCAAACCCAATTATTGGTGCATTTAATGTTATTAGTCCTAGCACATCTTTTTCCTCAGCCAACTTAACTGCGAAACCTCCACCAATACTCATCCCAATAACATAAATACCTTCAACAGTTTTACTTAATTCGTCAAAGCCGTCAGTAACTGATTGATACCAATCATTTACTCCTGTATTTAAGACAGCAAGAAAATCAGTTCCGTGCCCTTTATACAAGGGACATAGTACAGAATATCCTTGCTTATTAAGTTTTTTTCCTAGTTCTTTCATTTGCGAAGGATCACCAGCAAGACTATGAAGTAATAATACTCCTAAGTTATTATTACCTTCTAAATATAATGTTTTATTATTAGCCATTTGAATCCTCCTTTAGAAAATTCTTTATTTCAGTAATTAATGAATCAATATTTTCAATAGAGATATCGTTATGAGTAGCTATTCTTAGTGATTCTCCTCGGTATCCCGATATAATTATATCTTTAGATAGTAAGTACTTCGCTAATTCGGTATAATCCACATTGCTTTTAACAAATACCATGTTAATATCTAAATGATCATAATCGACATCGAATCCTTCGATTTGATGTAATTTAGAAGCTAAGTACTGAGCGTTCTCATGATCTATATGTAGTCTTTTTATCATTTCTTTTAAACTTATTAATCCACAAGCTCCTAAAATTCCAACTTGTCTCATTCCTCCGCCTAGTAATTTACGGCCTCTTCTAGCCTTATTAATAAACTTTCTACTACCACAAAGCATACTTCCAATCGGACTAGCTAATCCTTTAGATAAACAAAAAGTAACACTATCAACATATTTTGTGATTTCTTTGGCATCAACTTTTAAATATGTTGATGCATTAAATAAACGAGCTCCATCTAGATGAATCATTAAGTGGTGGGCATCCGCTATATGGCGTACTTCCTTCATATATTCAAGTGGTAAAACAACACCGCTACCATGAGCGTTTTCTAAACAAATAAGTGATGTATCTGGATAATGAATATCATCACCACGAATTCCACTTTTTATCTCATCTAATGGCAACATTCCTCTATCTTCTTGAATTAAATGGTAACTTACACCGCTTAATACAGCTGTTGCACCTACTTCATAGTTCTTAATATGTGCATTTTTACCTACGATTATTTCATCACCACGACTTGTATGTGTAAAAATTGATAGTTGATTTCCCATGGTTCCTGAAGATACAAATAATGATGCTTCAAATCCCGTTATCTCAGCAGCTAAGGCCTCAAGCTCGTTAATTGTTGGGTCATCACCATAAACATCGTCACCTACTATTGCGTTAGCCATTGCTTCGCGCATTTCTTTTGTTGGTCTAGTTACAGTATCGCTTCTAAAATCAATCATATTGCACCTCTATTCAATCATTTTTTTAATAAATATTATCATTTTTCTAAATAAATTGGATTATGTAAACTATCACTATCGATTCTAATATAAGCAACAATCTGAAAACGTATGCGAATAAGTTCCTTTGAGCCAGTTTATTATGTGTTTTTGATTGTTTTTTGTGGAAAACATAGAAAAACTAATAATCAATGTGATTTCATCTATAACTATTATAACAAATTTATGTGCTTTTCTGATACAAAAAAAGAAAACTGTTTGTAATTGTAGTTACAAACAGTTTTTTGTTATTCCGTTAATTCTAAGAATAAATCTATTTCTTTAACAATAACATCTAAAGAACTATTCCAAAATTCTTCACTAGTAAGATCTATTCCTACTAAACTAGCCACTTCTTCAACAGTAGTTTGTCCTGTTTTTTGTAGTAGTAGATTAATTTTATCTACAAAAGATGATCCTTGTTTTATGAACTCAGCATAAATTCCTTTTGCGAATAATAATCCAAATGCATAAGGGAAGTTATAGAATGATAGCCCTCCACTGTAATAATGAGGTTTATTCAGCCAAGCATAAGGTTGTAGATAGTTTTCGTCTAAACTAGTTCCATATGCTTCTTTTTGTGCTTTTATCATTAATTCGTTTAACATTCTTACGTTTAAAGGTGTTATTTTTCGTTTGTCAAAAACTTCTTGTTCGAAGATGAATCTTGATAAGATATCTACAATAACTTGAGTAGAGCCTTTAAGAGATTGTTCTAAAATGAAGATTTTTTCTTCTTTATTAGCATCTTTTAATGCAGCGTTTTTAACAATTGTTTCACAAAATGTTGATGCGGTTTCGGCTACTGGCATTGTATAACTACTATTAAAGCCTTTTTCTGAAAAGATTTGCTCACCGTGATAAGCATGTCCTAGTTCATGAGCTAAAGTAATAACATTACCAAAACTTCCTGTGAAGTTAGTT
>JAOZSP010000068.1 GCA_029939615.1 Candidatus Izemoplasma sp.
TCACTTAGATATTGATTCAAGAGAGATTTTAGAAGAATTATTACTGCAGTTTTCAGGAACAATTCTATTTGTTTCCCATGATAGATACTTTATCAAGAAAATCGCGAACAGAGTTGGTGAAATTGATGATTTCCATATTGAGTATTATGAAGGTGACTACGATTATTACAAGTTTATTAAGAAAAGGATGTCTTCCTAAATACCCTTATTCAACCTTGTAAAGGGCTTGATTTAGGTCTTGTTAATTTACTTCGATTACTTTTCAAACATAAAAAGGTTAATAATCATTATTAGATGGTAAAAATAAATAATTAAAAATAATTTTATTGAATAATACATTATTTTATAGTATAATATAATCAACACAGATAAATTTTACGGAGGTGAGTAGAAATGCTAAGTGTAAAAAAACTAACTAGAAAATATAAAAACGGTAGTGCTTATATCAAAGCAATTGAGGATATTACTACTAATTTTAATGTTGGGGAGTTTGTTTTTGTTTTGGGAGCTAGTGGAAGTGGTAAAAGTACATTGTTAAATGTTCTTTGTGGCCTAGATACAAAGATTGAAGGATCGGTTGTAGTTGACGGGATTGATACTGCTAACTTTAGTAAAAAAGATTGGGCGATATATCGTAATCATTATGTTGGATTTGTATTTCAAGAATACAACTTAATAGAGCATTTAAAAGTATGGGAAAATGTCGCTTTACCATTACAATTTCAAGGGATAAGTAAGTCGATTGCTAAAGAGAGAGCTTTAAAAGAGTTAGAAAGAGTTGGGTTAGGTAAATTTTCAGATAAAAAACCAAACCAAATAAGTGGAGGGCAAGCACAACGCGTTGCGATTGCAAGAGCGTTAATAACTAACCCTAAAGTAATTATGGCTGATGAACCTACAGGAGCTTTGGATACTGAATTAGGTGATAAAGTTATTGAGTATCTAAAAGAAGTATCTAAAGATCGAGTTGTTGTAGTTGTTACTCATGATGAGGAGTTAGCTAATAAATATGCTACAAGACTTATTAATTTAGAGGACGGAAAAGTAATTAGTGATAGTAATTTTGATAGTAATTACATTGAAGAAACAAAAGAGATATCATTTGATAGACCAAAAATGAGTTTAGGAATGATGTTTAAATTTGCGAGAAATAATATTTTCTCAAGAATGTTTAGATCTATAGCTACAAGCACTGTTGTGTCTATAGGGTATATCTCGATTTTCTTATTAACGTTTATGATTTTTGGGATTAATAGTTCTTTAAGTGATACGGTTTCTAGTTTTGTTCCCGAAGATCAATATCAGATATACGGAACAGAAAATGTTGAAATACCTGAAAGTAAATTAGATGAACTACAAGATATGTCAGAAGTTACTGATATTAGATATGCAGTTTCAGAAAATGCTCAATTTACTTCAAGAGTAGGTACAACACAACAAATTACTTTGAATAGTGTTCCTTATGACGAAGCGTTATTAACACAAAATGTGGAATTATTCGGGAGATTTCCAGATGCCGCTAATGAAATAATTATTGATGTTGGAACAGCTGCAAGAATTAGAGATTTAAATACTGTAGATGAAGACAGTTATGAATATATTTATAATCTAATTAAGAATAATGAAATTGATGTTTTTTATATTAATTATAGTGAATTTGATACTGAGAATAAACTAGATTTAGGGACATTCAAAGTTGTTGGGATGATTGCTTCAGAAACATTAGCATTCAGTAATAGTATATATATGGACTACGATGAACTATTAACTGCTTCTGAAACAATTCATGGTGAAGCAACTTATAGAGAAGTTGCTATCGCCTATTTATCGATTGATAAAGAAGCAGACATAAGTGATTTTAAAATTACTTTACGTGATGATCACGAATTGGTATTAGAGAATTTCTTTTCATCTATTACTTCTTCAATTGAAGACTTTATGTTTACAGCTTTAAAAATATTTATAGGTGTTGCTAGTGTTTCTTTAATAGTTTCTGGTATTTTAATTGGGTTAGTAGTTTATACTTCAATTATTGAGAGAATTAAGGAAATAGGAATATTAACAGCCGTTGGAGCTAAACAATCAAATATTATAGGAATCTTTGTTATAGAATCAGCGATATTAGGGTTAATGTCTAGTTTGATTGCCGTATTATTTAGTTTGATTTTAACAAGAGGTATTAACGGATTATTTAATAGTTTTATTGAGAAGCCGTTAAGTTTACTTTCTTCAGGATTATTTGAAATGACGTTATTAACTCCAAAATTATGGATTATTGGAATCGTTATTGGATTTAGTATTATATACGCGATGATTGTTGGATTATTGCCAGCCTTTAAAGCATCTAGATTGAATGCTATTAAAGCTTTAAGGAGGGAATAAGATGATTAAATTAAATGAAGTACATAAGGTTTATACACAAGGTAAAAATGGATTCCACGCTTTAAAAAATATTTCTTTATATTTTGAGAAAGGTGAAATAATTAGTATCTTTGGACCTAGTGGTTGTGGAAAAACAACTTTACTAAATATTATTGGTGGATTAGATTATCCGACTAGTGGAGATATGGTTATTGATGATAGATTAACAACTAACTTTATTGAAAAAGAATGGGATTACTTCCGTAATCATAGAATAGGATTTGTTTTTCAACAATATAATTTAATTGAACATTTACCTATTGTTGAAAATGTAGCACTTAGTCTTAAATTGGCTGGTGCAAGTAATAAGAAAGCAAAAAAACAAGCTACTGAACTACTAAAGAAAGTAGGGTTAGAAGATCATCTTCATAAATTACCTGGTGCTTTAAGTGGTGGTGAAAGACAAAGGGTAGCTATCGCACGTGCACTAATAAATGATCCCGATATCATATTAGCTGATGAGCCGACAGGGGCGTTAGATAATAAAACCGGTATGGAGATAATGGATTTAATAAAATCTATTTGTGCGGATAAATTAGTTATTATTGTTACGCATGATAAGTTAGTTGCGAAAAAATATTCTACACGTTTAATTGAACTAAAAGATGGGCGTGTGATTAGTGATACAAGACCGATTGATAAAATGGTAAATATTAGCAATATTAAAACAAAAAGAAGAAGCAAATTGAAATTTAAAGAAGCTTTAAGATTCTCTTTATATAATATTAAGGGGAAAATATGGCGTACTTTATTAGTGAGTTTAGGACTTAGTGTCGGTATTGTAGGATTAATACTAATTGATGCGTTCTTTAACTCAGTACGAACCGGATTAGAACAACAAAATGCAGTGTTGAAAAACAATCCTGACTTGTATATACATGAACAATATGTTGAGGATTATGATCTTGATGCAATTAGAAACAGTCTTGATAATTACGATTATTTTAAAGAGATTTTATATGCACCAAGAAACGAATATACAATATTAGAAAATGCATCTGATAGTAGTCCACTACTAAATCCAGTAGTAAAAACAGGTGTTGAAGCACCTGATAATTCTTCAATATTAGAAACGTTTACTGGACTTATTGGTGATTCAAGATTCCCAGAAAATGACAACGAGATTATGCTTAATATTGATACTGCGACATTACTTATATCAAGTAATCTAAATTTAACTGATGAAGAGATATGGGAAGAGTTAAAAGGCAATCAATATATTATCTATGATGAATATAATTATGTGCCGGATCAATATTCTTTGTTCCGTGAATTAACTGATGAAGTATGTGCGATTACTGATATATGGGGTGGTGACCCAAATGTCTTACCTGACGGTTATGATGAACTAGTTATGGGACCAATTGATGATAACATTTTGGCTCTTAACTTTTACCGTAATACACCATTACAAATATCAGAAACAGAAGAAATATATTGTTCAGATTATGATGCTTTAGACTGGAATTTAAATCGTGATGAACCTATAGGTGGTGGAATAACTGTTACTTTAGTTGGGATTCATGATAATGGATTATTCCCAGAATTCATTTTAAGTGATAATGTAATTTTCAACGCTACTTACCAGGTTGATTATTATATGAATAGTGAAGACAATGAAATACTATATTATTCAAGTATCCGCTATAGAGTATTCTTAAATAATGATGACTTAAAAGCTAAAGCTAATGTTATTTTAGATATTGAAAATGATAACTATTTAGTTGAAGAAAACTTTAATAATGGATTCGATATATTTGCGGGATTAACTAATCTATTTATGTATATTTTACAGTTTATCTTTAGTAGTATTGTATTTATAGCTATTGTTACTGGTGGTTTAATGTTACTACTAATACTATTTATTAGTATCATAGAAAGAAAACGTGAAATCGGTCTTATAAGAGCGATGGGTGGAACGAGAAATGATGTTCGTATTATTTATACTGGTGAAACAACTATTATAGGATTAATTGCTGGTGTATTTAGTGTTATTCTTTCAATAATTTTAATTGCAATATTGAATGTTGTTATATATAATAGGTATCTAGATTTAATTATTGAGTATTTACCTTTTGTTGATCCAACAAAAGTATTAGCGATAAATTACACAAAACTATTATTCGCAATACTTGGTAGTATCGTAATAGCAATAATTAGTGGGTTAGCACCTTCTGTAAGGGCTTCTAGGAAAAAACCTATTGAAGCATTAAGAAATGAATAAGGAGTGGTATTATGTATAAAAAAGTATCGGGAGAAAGATTTGTAGCTGCAATGATTGATGGAATTATAGTTAGTATCGTATCGTCTATACCAGTAGTGATTTACCTTGTAGCTGAAGGGTTTGAATCATTTATTAATTATTATATTGATGGTGGAGGAATGTACGAAGGTGAAACTTGGTATTTAACTTTTATGTTAATAGCTGTAGTTGTAGAAACAGTTATTGGAGTACTTTACTTTGTTTATATGCCATACAAAATGAATGGGCAAACATTGGGTAAAAAGATAATGAAAATTAAAGCAATTGATTTATTTGGGAATAACCCATCATTTAAACAACACTTTATTAGAGCTATTCAAAACTGGAGTGTTTATGCTTCGGCTGTTACTTTCTTTATCATTTATATTGATATAATGGTATTTTCAGTGGTAAGTGGTGCTGTAGGTTCGATTGTTGGTTTAATTGCATTTATATCTTATATTATGATTTTAGCGAAAGAAGATGGTCGTGGACTTCATGATGTATGGACAGATACAAGAGTTGTAAGAGAAGATATTGATTTGAACAAAGAGTTTGTTGAAAAGACAACTCAAATGGGAGAATGGGCAACAGTTGTTGGCGAAGAAGGAAAATCTGAAGATGAGGACGATCCTTGGAAAATTTAAATTTAAAAAGGCCGTAAATAAAATCTTAATTGATTTTATTTACGGCCTTTTTTTTCTCTTTAATATAGATTAGATTAGTAGTTTAAATGCACACTATTATTTGTTAAAGTCTTTTTTTTAAGTAGCTTTTCAGCGTTTTCGATAGTTTTTTGCATCGTGTTTTCTATACCCGTTGATGCACCTGAGACTGTAACCGTGATTTTTTCTTTTACTGAAAGCATGTTGCTCATTTCAACAGTAAACCTAACTTTTTCACCAACAATACCTGCATTTGATAAAGAAGTATAATGTAAAACAACTAAAAAAGTATCAAAACTCCATCTAACAATATAATCATCAACCCTTATTGTTTTTCTTATTAGACCAATTACACCTTTAAATATTTTATCTCCTATAAGGTATCCGAATTTATCATTAATTTTATCATATTTATCTACTCTAACAAGTAATACAGATGTTAAATCATCAACTAGTTCTTCTTCCTTTTTGTGATCTATTCCTCTTCTTTTTTGAGCCATTAATAGGAAATTTACAGTTGCCTTTTCTTGAATTTTTTTGGATTTTAATACTTCTTGTTTCACTATCATAACGAGAATAAACGTTAAGAAAATAAATAAAACAAGGAATAAGGATAATTCGATTGTATCTAGAAGTGTATTAGAGTTCATTAAGTTGATAATAGTGGGATTAAAAATAACTCCAATGTTAGTAATTAAAACTCCAACAACTATTCCAACCATTCCATAGTATTGGTACGATTTACGATGAATAACACTAATAACTAAAATGAAAATTGCTAAAAAGATGTATGTTACCAATGTATCTGTAAATATAGTTATGTATATACTTCTAGAAAGTACATATATAATAAATATATTTATAGCTGAAGTGAGTTTTTTATTGTAAATCAACAAGCACAACACAATATAAACTAAAAAGAGGATAAATGATAACATTATGTCAAATTCTCGTATTTCAAAAAAACTGAACTTGATAATAGTATAGAGAATATGTTGAACTAAGAATGCAAATATGAAAAAGTAAAAATATTTAGCTTGTTCACTAACATTGGTATCTACCCGCTGATAGTTTTTTAATAGCTTCATAAGTAATCGGTTCATAGTTCCTCCTAAAAAATACTTTGTGAATCAAATTAATTATAGCATGTAGTATTTTAAAAGCCAAAATATTATTGTGTAAATGTGTTATATAAAAATATGGTTATAAATGTGAATATCGATAATTGAAGAGTCGCTTATGATACTAGAGTAAATGGGTTTTGTATTATTGTATTTAGTTATAAATCTACATATATTGGCTGTTTATAGATATAAAATAAATAGGATGTAAATAAAGTAATGAAGGGATTTCTCTAAATAAATTTAGTACGAAAAATAAACTAGTGTACATTATTTCACTTTTTGTCATATTTTGGTTGGAAACAATACCAATAAGTAGTATACTATACTTTAAAAGGATACTACATTTAAAGAATAGGAAGATGATTAGTATGAAGAGATTACTTAGTTTAGTATTGATAGTTATTAGTGCTTTTTTTATGGTAGGATGTGAACTTGGAGAAACACTTGATGATTTACCAAGCATTGCATTAAATGGGGAAAGTATTATAGAAATTGAACAATATAGTGAGTTTGTTGATCCAGGAGTGGAAGTTCTTGGTGATTTTGATTTAGATGTAGTTGTTGATTCTGATGTTGACACTAGTATTTTAGGTGAGTACATCATTACGTATACAATTACTTATTTAGAGATTGAGTACAATGTAAGAAGAACAGTTAAGGTTGTTGAAGTTGCTGAATTATTACCTAGTATTGAATTAGTTGGAGATAGTGAAATGACAATTGAATTATATTCTGATTTTTCTGATCCAGGAGCGGTTGTTGTTGGTGACTTTGATTTAGAAATTACTGTTGTTTCTAATCTTGATGTAATTACTATGGGAGAATATACTATTACCTATACAATTATGTATCAAGAAATAGAGTATTCTGTTATAAGAACGGTAACTGTAGTAGAACATATAGCACTAGTACCTAGTATTGAATTAGTTGGAGATAGTGAAATGACAATTGAATTATATTCTGATTTTTCTGATCCAGGAGCGGTTGTTGTTGGTGACTTTGATTTAGAAATTACTGTTGTTTCTAATCTTGATGTAATTACTATGGGAGAATATACTATTACCTATACAATTATGTATCAAGAAATAGAGTATTCTGTTATAAGAACGGTAACTGTAGTAGAACATATAGCACTAGTACCTAGTATTGAATTAATAGGTGAAGCATCAATGCAAGTGGATCAAGATACAGTATTTGTTGATCCAGGAGCTACTGTTATTGGCGCATTTGCTTTAGTTATTGATGTTCAATCTGATGTTGATACATCAGTGATTGGTATTTATACAATTACATATACAATTACATATTTAGAAGTTGATTATACAGTTTCTAGAACCGTTGAAGTAGA
>JAOZSP010000069.1 GCA_029939615.1 Candidatus Izemoplasma sp.
AGGCAACACTACTATCTACACCTCCACTTAAGGCAAGAATTACTTGATCATTTTTTACTTTTTCTTTTATTCTTTTTATTGTCTCTTCAATATAATCTTCTAAGTTCCAAGAAGGAATTGCTTTACAGATATCTAATGAAAAATTAGATATAATTTGTTTCCCAAATTTTGTATGTGTTACTTCAGGATGAAATTGCAAGTTATAAATATCTAGCTTTTTATGTTTAGCAATAGCCATACAAGATGATGTTGTTCCATATAAATCAAACTCCACAGACAACTCATCAACGTGATCTCCATGACTCATCCATACTGTTGAGTTTTTTGGTAATCCTTTTGTTAATAATGAATTTTTTATTATTGATAGTATACTTTTTCCATATTCTCTTTTTAACGATGGAGTAACCTTTCCTTCAAATAAGTATTGTGTTATTTGCATTCCGTAGCATATACCTAAAATAGGAATATTTATATTAAATAGTTCCTTCTCAATATGAGGAGCATTTTCATCGTAAACAGAATGTGGTCCACCTGATAAAATGATTCCTTTTATACATGGATCTCTTAGCTCATCTATTTTAGTGGTATAAGGTAAAATCTCTGAATAAACTCCAAGTTCTCTTACTCTTCTTGCGATTAATTGATTATATTGAGATCCAAAATCGAGTATTATTATCTTGTCCATATATTCACCTCTATTATGATGCTTCACCGATATTTTTACGGTATACTTTATTTTCACATTTTATTATTTCGTATAATTTGGTGCTTCTTTTGTAATATGTATATCATGCGGATGAGATTCAATTAATCCAGCATTTGTAATTTTAACAAATTGCCCATTCTTAATTAATAAAGGAATTGTTTTGGTCCCACAATATCCCATTCCAGATCTAATTCCTCCGCATAACTGATAAATAGTATCAGATAAATCTCCTTTATATGGGACTTTTCCTTCTATTCCTTCAGGAACAAGTTTTTTTGATTCTCCGTTCCCTTTTTGGAAGTAACGATCACTAGACCCTCTTTTCATAGCAACCAGTGATCCCATACCAACATATGTTTTATATCTTCTTCCTTGATAGATAACTTCTTCCCCAGGTGCTTCTTTTGTTCCAGCTAACAATGAACCAATCATAACAGAATTAGCTCCTGCAGCTAAAGCTTTGACGATATCACCGCTATATTTTATTCCACCATCAGCAACTACACATATATCTGTTTTCTTAATATATTCATATACATCATTTATTGCAGATATTTGTGGAACTCCTACTCCAGCAATTATTCTTGTAGTACAAATAGACCCCGGTCCTACTCCAACTTTAATGGCATTTGCACCAGCTTCTATCAAGTCTTTTGCGCCTTCACTTGTCACAACATTACCTGCGATAATATCTAATTGTGGATACATATCTCTAATTTTCTTAACAGCATTAATTACTCCTTGAGAATGGCCATGAGCACTATCAATAGTGATTATATCAACTCCAGCAGTAACTAAAGCTGCAACTCTATCAAAAGTATCATTACTTACTCCAACAGCTGCCCCACATCTTAATCTTCCTCTTTCATCTTTACATGCATTAGGGTAGTTTATTACATTGTCAATGTCTTTAATTGTTATTAGCCCTTTTAACTTATAATTCTCATCAACTATTGGTAATTTCTCAATCCGATTATCTAAAAGTATTGTCTTAGCTGTATCAAGATTTGTACCTACAGGTGCGGTAATTAATTTCTCCTTTGTCATTATCTTTGAAACAGGAGTATCATCTAAGTTTCTATATTTAAGATCTCTATTAGTTATAATTCCAATAAGTGTATTATTTTCAGTGACAACAGGTAATCCAGAGATTCTATATTTAGAAAGAATATCTTCTGCTTGCAAGAGTGTGTTATTACCAAGTAGTGTTATAGGATTCAAAATCATACCTGATTCACTTCTTTTTACATAATCAACTTGTTTTGCTTGAGATACTATTGACATGTTTTTATGTATAAATCCTATTCCTCCTTCTCTTGCCAAAGCTATAGCAAGTTTTGATTCTGTAACGGTATCCATTGCTGCAGATACTATGGGAATATTCAGTTTAATATTCTTTGTTAGATTCGACCCGATATTCACTTCATTCGGTAATACACTTGATGCTTGTGGCACCAAAAGAACATCATCAAATGTTAATCCTTCTTGAATAAGTTTTCCATTTAGATTTGACATGATTTTTCCTCCTAATAAAAATGAGCTTCCTTATGTGTTTAGAACATGGACAAGGAAACTCATAATATTATATGGTTTAATTGCACGTAGTCCTAAATTTACGGTTTAGGGTAGAAACTCGCTTTCCTTATCAAAGTTATTATACGTGTTAATGATTTATTATAACAAAAGTCTTTTTATTACACAATTATTTAGTATTTCTATTTTCTCTCTCTATTTACAAATAGCAATATTCCAAGTAGAAGTAAGCCATATCCAATAGGTATTGCAAATGTTAGTAATATATATATACTATTTCCTGTAGTTATAGCTAATCCCGGAAACATAAGTAAAGCAAAAAGCGGAAGAGCCATTGATATGGCAGTACCACTACCCACTACCATTTCTTCTGCGATTGGAGATTCAAAATTTCGATCTACACCCTTCAATAACGCTAACCCTGTTGAAGCTGTTCCTGTTAGCATTCCAAACATACCTAAGAAATAATGTATTTCATATTTACCAGAATATATTTTTCTACTAATCCATTTCAATAAAATAAATGTCAACACTGTAGCTACAATCGCCATAACTGTAACCAACAAGTAATACTCCTTAATAGATTGAATTGTTATAGTTAAAACAGCAGCTACAATCATAAAATTAAATGCCAAACTACTTATATTAGATAAAACATAGTTATTTGTAAGAAAATTAACATTTTTCCCCTTACCTTCAACTACTTTTAGTATTTTTCTATATATTAAAGCATAAATAATACCAATCAGGAAATTAAATCCGTGGAATACACCAGCAAAAGTTTCTCCTAAATCACCCATTAAAGGTAAAATATAATTTTCTAAAGCCACTAAAGTAAGATACACAAATGAATAAATAATAAATATTATAACTACTTGCATAGTTAAAGCATCAAACACTCTGATTTCTTTTATAGTTTCTACTTCAAAAGATTCTCTCATTAAAGACTCTTCTTTATGTATTTTATCTACAACTACATTATTTTTCCTTGCGTAATAATTTAAGGCAATCACACCTACAATCCCTCCAACTAAAAATCCAATAGAAGCAATTGTCGCACCTAAAGCTCCACCGTCAAGTAAAACACCAACACCCTCAGCATAACCTCCTCCTATTGAAGTAGCTAATCCAGGACCTTGTCCAAATCCCAACGGTAAAAGAAGACCAGCACCTAGGAAAATATCTTTAAAGAACAAAAATACTATTGTTATCCCAATTACCGCTTGGAAAAGATAGGTAATTACAATAACCATCCCAGTAGACCAAACCTTTTTATTAGTTTCGTTTTTATCTCTTCTAAGAGTCAAAGCAATAAATCCAATCGCAATTGCATGATATACAGTATCATAAATAATTGGAATTCTAACCATTTCACTATCATCATTCATTTCACTCAAAGATATTATGTCAAAAAATCCATAAGATAACATTAGACCTATAAACCCAGCAATTAGTGCAGACGGAATAATTATCTTATTTAAAAATGGTAATTTTTCCTTTATGATTTTTGCAATAAATAGTAATAATCCAATATAAACAAAAAAGTTTATTAATTCCCAGTTCTCAACTAATCCAAACATTCAGTAAAACCTCCTCAAATATTAAATAAAATAAAAAGACCTATAAAAACAACATATTTTTCAATATAAAATTTGTCCTTTATAGCTCTTCGCTTTTCCCGAATGATAATTTTTTATAACTTTATACTACATAATTATACCATAGTATAAAAAATATCAAATTATTTTTTTGTAATTTCACTTATAATAAATTTTTTAATATATTTAGATATATATTTTATTTGATTATTATTATATTCTATATGTTTATCTTTTTTCTTGCCTTCCTCATACTCAAATAAAGCAATAAAAGCATAGAGTCTTATATTCATATTAAAAATATAATTATTAATCAATTCTTTGTAGACAATTAACTCCTGAAACTTCTTATCCCAAGATGATTTCAACCTCTCAAATCTATTAACTGTTCTTAGTTCAACTAGAAGAATATTATCTTTATAAATAAAAACATAATCAATTCTCATATTCTTAGACATTTTAATTCTATACTCTGCAATAATCTTGATTTTCTTAAATTGATTTATAGGGATTTCTCTCTCGAGTTCATCAAGTACTCTACTAATAAGAATAATGTTGTCAAGCCATGAAATAATTTCTGCTAAAGAAACATTTCTTCTGAAAAATTCCTTATCTCTAAAAAGCTGTCTTAATTTAATTGTATAACTTTTACCATCGATTTGCTTACCTCTATCATTCATTATTCCACTTTGTATTTTCCATCCATTATAAATATCAAGTGAATTTACAAAACTTCTTAGTTTATATGGTGTTTCAAAATATAATAAAGAATCTTCTTTCATAATTACCTCTCTTCGGAGACACTCTCAATAATGTTCTCATATATATTGTAGTGATAACTAAAGAATTTTTCTTCTTTTTTATCCTTTCAAATATTATTCCTCATAAATTGAATGAGTTAATTAGATATGATACAATTAAGTTGCTTTAACTATTCAAGATGGGAGATAAGAATATGGACAGAGACAAGAAATACTTTAATTGTTCACAAAAGCATGAGATAAATTACCTTGCTGGAAAATTTCTTGAACCAAAGGATATTATTGTAGCAAAAATAGTAGAATTATGTAAAAACAAAACAATACACTACTCAACTCATGAAGAAGCGGAACAATTATTAATCAAATCTGGTTTTACTAAAAAGTAAAAGAAATTGATTAAATACAAAAAAGACAACAAATTGTTGTCTTTTTTGTATTTGAGTGTTTATAAGCACAACTTAACTAAACCCTTAAAGGGTTTAGTTAAGCCATTGATGGTGGCTCCTCTCGGAATTGAACCAAGGACACACGGATTTTCAATACGATAAATCAAAATCATGCCACATCAGAACTATATATACCGCTTAACAAACACCTTTACTAAACGTGCATATGAGTGTGTAATATAACTCGAGTGCAATCCGCTACTCAGACAAGACTTTATATCAACACGATAAAAGGAGAAAAAATATGAATAGATTAATTGAGCAATTGGAAGAAAAGAAAAAAGACTACCTTTCTGTAGTTGCAGAAATAGAAGATAACAATTCGCTTGAAGTACGAAAAGAAGCAAAGAAAATAATTGAAGAAGTAATAATACATGAGGAAATTGCTTTAGATCAAATCAATTCATAAAGGGGGATTAATAAATGGAAAATAAATATTTATTGGGTTGTTGTATAAACAAAAATTGCACTGAATACAACGGTGGCTGGAAGTATCCTATAGACTACACAATTGATGAACAAGAGGATTGCTATTGTCCTGGATGTGGAGACACATTAAAATTCATCATTCAGGAGGAATCTTGATGAGAATATGCAGAAAATGTGGTTGCACAGACAATCGTGCTTGTCATGGTGGTTGTTTCTGGATAGGATTGGATCTATGTAGTAGCTGTTATCAAATTTTATTAGAGAAACACAAAGAAGATCCAACTGAAGAACCACCAAGTATCTCCAAAGAGTTAATTTATCTATTAAAAACTGATGGAATCAATTCTAAACAAAAAGCTATTGAAATTTTACAAAACTTAATAATTTACGAAATCTAAAGATTGACCTGCTTTGTATCGAAGAGACCAGGTACCAAGGTTCATGATTAACTGCAGCTGAAGTTTCAACATCGAATAATGGCTAAAATTAGCCAAACCGAAAAATCATCTTAAAAAAACAAAAAATTGACCGATGAGGTTAGCCTCTAATCAATCTTTAATAGTCCCAGAACATATAAGACCTAGAAAAACAACCATAAATACTTAGAAAGGAGTGAATCCATATGAAGAAACTTACATCAGGTTACATTAATTACTTCCAACCAGACGGATCAACAGCTGGAATCAAAGTTGTTGCTTTCAAGAATATCAACCCTGCAAACTCATTTCAACTTGATTATGTAAGATT
Organism: Candidatus Izemoplasma sp.; assembly: GCA_029939615.1. Classification (GTDB taxonomy): domain Bacteria; phylum Bacillota_I; class Bacilli_A; order Izemoplasmatales; family Izemoplasmataceae; genus Xianfuyuplasma. The sequence goes on from JAOZSP010000069.1 coordinate 6,221, forward strand.
TATTGCTAAAGGGATCAACTACATGATCTCAAGCTTTGTCTATTGGTCTGACAGAAACAACAAACCTGTTGATCGTATCATCCTTACCAACAAGTCTCTAGCTAAGAACATCGATTTTTCAGTTTCTCATGCTGCATATGTGATCACTCAAATCAAAGAACTATTTACAATGGACTTCACACGTCAAAAATATCGTGGTGGAGCTCGTACAATCAAACTAAATAAGACATTTATAGACTTTATGAAAGTATACTCAGAGAATGATTATACTGCTTTCATCGAGGCTCACAATATACAAGACTCAGACATGTTATATGCTCTTAGACAAATATACATGTATCGTGTTTGGGGATTAGCTGATTCTCAACTATCGAAGGATCAGAAAGAATCTAAAAAGCAGTTCATCGATGACAATAAGGATCACTTACATTTCGTAGCTACTTCAAATAAATCAGACCTAGCTAGAATTGATTATATCAATAAACATTCTCAACACTTATCAGAAATGCAATCTAACCAACTTGACAAGATTAGAGAAGCTTCTAAACTTGGAAAGTTAGTTCATTACTTACACTCAGTACTAATCAGATTAGAGCAAAAAATATCTGCAGTACTGTTCCATAAGAATAAAGAAAATGATACATCAGATAAAGTAAAACATTCGACGATCAATGGAAATTCTAACCAGGGAGAATCTGTTGCTGAAGCTTCAGCTAAAAGCGCAGCACAAAAGATACCTGAAGACTCTCCAGGTGACATGGACATTAGAGACTATTATTCATTCATGGCACTATGGAATTACATTGCACTAGATAATGCAATCCCTAAACTAGAAATACTTACAGAGGGAAGAAAACAATCTATCGATCGAATAACGAAAATACATTCTAAAGGAGATTTATTCAAAGCAGTAAAAAACATCAGATATCTATATCATGATAGCTCAGTATACAAGTATAAGATTACATTTGAGCGCTTCATCCAAAGTGAAACATTCTTAAAGACACTAGAGTTAAGCTCGTTTGATCATAGAGTTGAAGAACTAGACTTCATGGATAAAATACAAGCAATGAGATCCTTCAATGCGATCGTTAATGAAGTTCCAGAGTTTACAACTCATGCAGAAGCAAAAGACTGGTGGAAGTTAAATAAATAAGAATTAAGACAGTACTCCTGGTACTGTCCTTTCCATTTATACATGAGAGTCCAATTGGATTCTCTTTTTGTTTGTCCTGGTAAAGTGAGGTAGTTAGATAAACAGACAAAAATAAAATTCATAGATAAGTATACAGGCAATATACAATGTACTTATCAACTAAAAAAACTATTAATTAAAGATTTAAATACTTACTATCTTTGAAGGTTGCAATATCTTTATTGTTTATGGTTTCCTTGATTTATCAATTTCCTTAAGACTGATTAAAAGTCATCATTGTCAAAATGTCGGTTCAGGTCTCCTTCGTCGACCTGGTCCAAACAAAAAGAGACGTGCATTCGCACGTCTCTTCTTCTTTTTTGTGTTGTTGTTCCACAAGTCTTGACTTGCTTTGATTGTTGAT